>JAJUHH010000022.1 GCA_029267975.1 Clostridiales bacterium | reverse complement strand
GGAGGATCACATCACTGTGAGTCCTATTTTTTTACCCCCAAAAAAAGGACGTGCTTCAATCATAACTTTAAATGTTAGTTTTGAAACACGCCCTTTTTTCATGGTATAAATCCTATCCTCCCCGAATAAGATATGACAGAGGCATTCCATCGTATGTCCAAATTTAAGGAGGGATCGTTAGTGGATTTGATCAAAAGGAATATTCATATGAATAAATTAAAATGTAAGAGCACCCTGCAGCTTACATTGGACGATGACTTCAATGTCCCCGATGTGAAACCGGACATTGATCAAATTATTACCGGGCAGGGTGAAGTAAGAATCAGTGATATTAAGGCTTTAAACGGTAAGCTGGTTGTTAGAGGAGGCCTCCGGTTTAATGTTCTCTATCTGAGCGAAGGAGATCAGAGACCGATTCATAATATTTTCGGAGAGATCCCGTTCGACGAAATGATCAATATGGATGTTGCCTGCGCGGATGATGATCCTATTGTAAAGTGGGAGCTAGAGGACCTTTCCACAGGCTTGATTAATTCCAGAAAGCTAAGTATCAGAGCAATTGTTCGCTTATATGTTGCGGTAGAAGAGCTGTATGATGAGGAAACCGCAGTTATGGTTGAGGGACCTGAGGACATCCATTACATAACCAAGCAGATTGAGATTACCAATGTTGCTATCAATAAGAAGGATACCTATCGGATCAAGGATGAAATAGCGCTTCCTTCCAATAAAGGAAATATCACCTCCATACTATTCCAGGATATCGGACTCAGTAATGTCGAAACCAGACTCATGGAGGATCGCTTCACCATCAAGGGAGAGATCCCCGTATTCATCCTCTATACCAGTGAGGACGAGGAAAATCCCATTGAATACTTTGAGACGGAAATTCCCTTCAGCGGTACCGTTGACTGCAATGGCTGTACAGAGGATATGATAGATGATATCACCTTCAGTATCGCCAGCAAGAACCTGGAGGTCAAAGCTGACCAGGATGGGGAGGAGAGACTGCTGGATCTGGAGGTCATCCTGGACTTAGGCATTAAGGTTTATGAGACCTGTGATCCTGAGATCCTCTGCGATGTTTATAGCCCTGCTTTGGATATCACCCCCATTGTCCGCTATGCGGATTATGAGAATCTGGTGATTAAGAACAACAGCAAATACCGCATTGCAGATCGTATCCGTGTTATGGAGAATCAGCCCAGGATTCTTCAAATCTGCCATGCCAACGGGGATATCAAGATTGATGATGTTTTCGCAGAAGGCTCGGAACTTCAGGTGGAAGGTGTTATTGAGGTAAGTCTCCTGTATATTTCGGAAGAGGACAGCAGGCCGCTCAATTCCTTAAAGGGAATCATACCATTCTCCCAGGTCATCGAGTTAAAGGGAATGAAGCCGGGCAGCAACTATGAGATTAAGCCCAGTATTGATCAGCTGAGTGTAATGATGCTTGACAGTGAGGAAATCGAGGTAAAGGCAACCATCAACTTAAACAGCATTGTTTTTGATGTCATCACTGAGCCCATTATTACCGATGTGGTAGTAGCACCTTTGGATATGGAGAAGCTGCAGTCAATGCCCGGAATTATCGGTTATGTTGTGAAAAGAAACGATACTCTGTGGGATATTGCTAAGAAATATTACACCACTGTGGATAACATTATGGCAATCAATAATATGGAGGATGATCTGATCGCAGAAGGCGATAAGTTAATTATTATGAAAAAGGTAGACACCGTATTTTAATAAGCCATAGGGTATATATGCACAAATTATCCCCGCAATGTAAAATACATTGCGGGGCTTTTTATTGTATAGGAAACTTCTCCGAATTTTCCTATACAATAAAAAATTGTTCTATTAATAAATTATGGAAATCATCCGAAATAGTCTATACAGGACTAGATGACAAAGAATACACAGCCAGGGAAGGCATAGTATCGTTCAATGATCAAGGAGGATATAAATATGAGTGTAAATGGAATATCAAGTGCAACAAAGGGTTATGAAAGCAACTTGGCAAGCCCTGCAAAGACAAATCAAAAGACAGAGAAGGACCAGGGGAAAGCGCAGGATAGTGCAGCTGTTTACGAAAAAAGCGAGCAGCCAACAGAGGAATCTAAGAAAATCTATACCAGAGACCAGATAACAATCGACCGCCTGAAGGCAGATGCGCAGAGACGCACCCAGAGCTTGAAGAATTTGGTGCAAAAGCTTCTTGTAAAGCAGGGAGAGACCTATTCGGAAGCAACGGATTTCTATCAATTACTTCGAGAGGGTAAGGTTCAGGTGGATGAAGAGACCCGCTTACAGGCACAAAAGGATATAGCTGAGGATGGATATTGGGGTGTGGAGCAAACCTCCAATCGATTGGTAGAGTTTGCTAAGGCACTGGCAGGCAGTGACCCCTCCAAGGCAGATGAACTCATCAATGCCGTGAAGAAGGGCTTTGAGGAAGCAGGTAAAGCCTGGGGTGGCGAGCTTCCGGAACTATGCAAAAAAACCATAGATACTACCATAAGCAAGCTGGAAGCATGGCGTGACGGCAAGGAAGAGTCAGAGAATTAGGCTGGGTCCGCCGGCCAATAAGGGTTTGTCAGAAAAACCTGCTTTCCGTAATGCTGGTGCAGTCTGAAGTAAGCCAGAGCCTTCTTGGCGAGGTTGCGATTGGGATAGATACCGAATACCGTTGGACCGCTGCCGCTCATTAGAGCGGTAAGTGCGCCCAGCTCCTTCATCTTATCTTTGATGTCAGAGATGATGGGATATTCCTTTATGGTTACTGTCTGTAAGATATTGTCCATCGTTTTCGCCAGGGTATAAAGATCTCTCCTGCTCAGTGCTTCTATCATAGCAGGAATATCCGGATGGGAGACAGAAGCATCCAGCTTAAGATGTTCATAAACATATTTGGTGGAAACGCTGATGTCCGGTTTCACCAGAAGGATGGAACAGGAAGGCATAGGAGGGAGCGGGCTAAGAACTTCGCCGATTCCTTGGGATAAGGCCGTGCCCAGGGTAATGCAATAGGGGACGTCAGCCCCTATTTTGACGGCCAGACTTTTCAGCTCTTCACTGCTTCGTCCGGCGTGATATAACTGATTTAGACCGATCAAGGTTGCGGCAGCATCGGAGCTTCCCCCTGCAAGGCCTGCTGCAACCGGTATTTTCTTCTCAAGCGTTATGGTTAATCCCTCTTCGATACCGAGGGTTTTAAAAAACAAGGATGCTGCTTTGTACACCAGGTTGTCCTGATTGCTGGGCAAATAGGGTAGGTTGGTGGATATGGTTATCTCCTTTAAATCAGTCTTACTAATGGTAATGGTATCATGCAGATCCAGAGACTGCATGATCATACTGACATCGTGGTAACCGTCTGGTCTTCTTCTTAATACATCAAGTCCAAGATTTATTTTTGCATAAGCATTCACCGAAATGGAATTCATGATAACCTCCCTAGATATACGAAACATGTCTTTGACACACTTCTTTATTCTAGCACAAGGCAATCGTCCTTACAAATCATAAATTACATATTCCATTCCTAATCTATATTTCATTCCAACTATATCACCATTGAGAAGCTGTATTCCCGTCCCAAACTAAAATTCTATGATAAAAGTTCCTTTAATTTATCCAGTAGCTTAAATCTTATTTTTACAGGGACCTTTTTCTGAGCAAGTTCCTCATATTCTTCAGTGCTTAAAAGCTGCAGCAGTTTATCCTCGGAGTTCTCGTCCACGATGGCATAGGTTTCATCTACAAAGCATAAAGGAGGGAACATGACACACCACCAGTTTTGACCCTCCGCCTTGCCGATTTTCACTCTGAGGGCCTGATAATAACCGGGTGGGAAGCTGAATTTACCGTAAATCTTAAGCGGGAAATAGGTCTCCTCCAGGGTAATGGTCACAGGATAAGAGTATCCTTCCTGCCGGATTGTACTTTCTGCCAGCGCTTTTATATCACTTAAGTGCCCGCAAATAATAGACTCCACCTGCTGGATGTCTGCAGCGTCCTTTACTAAGGGAGTCAGGTAATTCACAAGAGTATCCTTGACCAAAAGCTTTAAAGACTGATCCTCCTTACTGTCACTGTTGGCCAGTACATGAAAGCGAAGTATTTTCTCTGCAATCCCTGGCTGCAGGTTTTTATCGCTTATGGCATCCACTCTGATGAGAAGAGCTAATGCTCCGGTAAAGAAGAGAATGAAGAAGAACAGTAATACATTAAATTTACGATGGGATTTCTTATTATGTAGTGGTAAATCTGTTGTAATTTCAGCCTCCGGCTGCCGGGAAGCCTGGTGGATTAGAGCGGCCCGGGTAACTTTCTCTGTATCAGAGGGACTGGCCCCAATAGTTGTGGTTAGGAAGGTTGTTTCATGTAGTTTCATACTTGCCTCCGTATTCTTATTTTTTCCTCTTAAGTCTTACCAGAATATTTACATTTATGCGCAGAATTGGGAAAATCATGCATGTCTTGAATAAGATTTCTCTGTGTAGTACAATAGGAGGGCAATCTATATACAGCAATCAATAGTCTGGGGACAACCAGAATCAGAGAGTGAAGGTGCAAGATGACCAGAGAGGTAACGGTTAGAATTGAAGGAAGGCAAATGGGAGAGTCCGGAACCTGGGACGAGCCCATTATAGTAACTGCCAGAGGAAGCTATCTTGAACTGAATAATAAACATTATATTCAATATGAAGAGAAGACAGAGGAGCAGGAACTGGTCAGCAATATGCTTAAGATAACCCTTAATCGGATTGATATGACCAAGAAGGGAGCCACGAAATCGCAGATGGCCTTTGATATCAACGATGTGACGGAAGTGATCTACCAAACGCCTTATGGAAGCTTAGGCTTTGAGGTAAGAACTTCAAAGCTGACCATCGAGGATACGCCCGATCTGATTAATGTAGATCTGGAGTATGCCTTATATTCCAAAGACAATCATATCTCAGACAATCGAACCGCAATTATGATAAGTTCTATTAAGTAGAAAAACACACAGAAGAGCTTTCTATTGGAAGCTTTCCTGTGTGTTTTAATTTATTGTTATAATATGACTTCTTATTTCTTGTCCTCTGTTACAAAGCCGTTCTCATCAATTACCACATCAAAGGATAAGCCCTGCATAAAGGAAAAATAATTTTTTCGGTCCTCATCCTTGGTTAGGATATAGGTTCTGGTATCCTTGTTCATTACCGGAAGCATCTGAACCTTAGTGGAACCGTCCGGTTCAAGATAGAGCTTAAGCATACCGGATTCCTTGGTAGACCTGTTAAACCAGTAATTACCCAGGCTGTAAGCGATAGGCTTACCCTTATAGAATTCCAGTCCCTGCATTACATGGGGATGACAGCCGATTACAAGGTCAGCGCCGTTATCGATATAGATCTTGGCCAGGTTTCTCTGGTATTTTTCAGGCTTGGTGTTCCGTTCAACACCCCAATGGACAAAGGCAACCACATAATCGCTGTTTTCCTTTGCTTCCTTAATAGATTCTACAAAGAGGGTGGGATCATAGGTTCCGATCATACCCGGTGTGTTGTCACCGGCATACCAGTCCATAGCAAAGATGACATGGGAAGCAGCAACAAAGGCGATGGTCTTACTGCCCACCTTTTTATAAACAGGGGCTTTTGCCCGGGCAAGATTCTCACCTGCGCCCACATAATCAATACCTGCGTTATCCAGGGTGCTGAAGGTGTCGATGAGAGCATCCTGACCGAAGTCTAGTGCATGGTTGTTGGCCAGAGATACAATATCAACACCCATTTCCTTCAGGATTTCAACGCGTTTGGGATGGGCTCTGAAGGTATAGGACTTATTCTGTTCCTCCGTTCCTCTGGTGCTATAGGCAAATTCATTGTTCAGCATCATAATATCTACATCGTTCATTTCTTTCACCAGGTCCTCGGATAATACCCCTAGAATACCTTTACCCTCAGCGTCATATTTGGCTACCGGATAGGAATCCTCATCCAGGTTGACATCGCCTGCGAAGCCAAGAACGATGGTAGTCTGAGGTGCTTCTGTAGGGGTGGGGGTTGCACTGGGAGCAGCCGGGGTCGCTTCTGGGCTGGGCGCAGCTGTGACTGTAGGAGCTGCAGTGGGACCTTCCTCATCTAACCAGGTGTTGAGCCTGTCCCGCCGATAATGCTGTTCATAGACGTAGTATGTCACTAAACCGCCTGCAATAACGAACAGGACACAGATGATTGCAATCAGAATCTTATTTCGTTTTCTCATCTTAACCTCCGTATTATTTGATAAAACAAAAATCCTCTTACCTAAGTAACGGCTATGTTTTCAGGTAAGAGGATTATGAAGTTCAGGTGATATGATTAGTTTTTCTTTTTAAATACGCCGGTAACCCTTTGCATCAAAGTCTTCTTCTCTTTTCTTTGTTCAAGGTTTCCTCTTAAGCCCTTTACATCCATGATGTAGATACCGCTGAGCACCGCTTTGACTTCCTTCTTTACCGGAACCAGATCAAATATCTTTGCATCGCATACCAGGTTCATTACCTTGGGTCCAATCTTAGCCTTTACGATCGGAACCTTGGAACGGCGAAGATACTTGGGTGTTGAGTCAAGAACAACCTTGGGGAGATTTGCTTCCGTAAGCTTCATTTTCTTTTTATCGATAACGAGGATGGAGACAGTCTGTGCAGCAGCCTCCATCTGCGCCTGGGAGTCCTCCTGCCTTTTTTGCAGCTTTCTTCCTACAAAATATAATGCGACCAAAGCAGCGACAACTACGACTGCTATAATTAATAACACAATAGCCCATGTATCCATGAGTTATGTACCTCCTCTGATTTTCTGATGTCTAAGATTGTATCATTTTTTAAAGAAAAAATAAATAGAAATATTTATTCGGCCCAAGCAATTACGGGCCATGAGCTAGATCAGGGATTCATTCTTGATTAACATTTCCCTTATAATCCCCTGAACATAAGAGCCTAAGAATTTTAACTGCTCCTTGCTTAAATCCTTTGGATAAATGGGCTTGCCATATTCAACGATTACATGGGCTGCTCGGATCCAAGGACTATGATTTTCATAAACCTCATCTGAGTTGGAAATGGCAACCGGAATAATAGCGCAACCGGTCTTTTCAGCAATCTTAAAGCTTCCCTCTTTAAAGGGCAGCATTTCTTTGCCATGGTTACGGGTGCCTTCCGGAGAGATGAAGACGGAATAGCCTGCCTTTACCTGCTCAATTCCCTTTAAAACAGTCTTCAGCCCCTGCTTTATGTCATCCCGGTCTAAGAAGAGACACTGCAGGAAACGCATCCAGGTGCTTAAGAAAGGAATCCTGGCCAGCTCCTTCTTGGACATAAAGCCGGTCAGATTAGGAATAGAGGTATATACAACGGGAATATCAAAATAGCTGCGATGATTGGCAATATATAAGACTGCTTCCTCTTTGGGTATGTTCTCGCGTCCGATCACGGTACATTTTACACCGCTGAGCAATAGTACCATACGAAAGGCAGCAACTACGATTGCCTGTGAGCTTGCCACCATTGCCCGGTGATTGAAGCGCCCAATGATCCATTCTATCAGGTATAAGGGGATGCTTATTATAAAAAACACGACTAAAAATAATAAGACTAGTATTAACCGCATGCAAACCTCCTGCTAAGGGGTAATATTTTCGGACTGACCTGGATCTGGAGTCGGTGTCAGCGTCGGTGCCAAAGTGGGGGTCGGAAGCGGGGTAATGGTCGCTGCAGGAGCTTCTCCTTCCCCTTCTCCCTCATCCTTTGTTTGCTCCGAATCAGTATCCTCACTGTCATCATTGGAGGAATCTTCCTTGTCATCTGATGAGCTGCCATCGTCCTTGGTATCAGGATCTGAGCCAGGCTGATGGCTGTCGTCCCCATCCTGATCGGTTTCATCCAATGGATCATCAATAATCTCACCATTATCTCCGATATCGGTGATCTCACCATCCTCACCGATTACCACATCCTCAGGAAGCGGTGTGGGTGTAACTGTCGGTGGCTTATAATTAATCAGACTTGCATAGGTTGCTTCAAAATCAAAATCCTCGCTGGGAACATAATGATAATAATCCTCAAGGGTCAGGTTGTTTTCATAAAGATAGGTTGCAAGTGCCTTACCCACATAACGAATGTGCCAGGGTTCAAAGGCATATCCTGTAATATCCTCAAATCCCTTTGGATAGCGGATAATATAACCATAATTATGCGCATTGGCAGCCAACCAGATCCCTTCCGGTGATGATCCGAAGTTATCATCCAATCGAAAATTCTGGGACTTCACGGATACATCAATGGCAAGACCCGTCTGATGCTCGCTGGTGCCAGGCACTGCGGAATAACGCAGGGTATAGTCTTTTCCCTTTGTCACAATATTATTCAGGAAAATAGTCTTCTGGCGATCATAGGAACGATATGCAGATACACCGTAGAGAATATGTCCTTCCTGCTGTGCTGCAGCAAATAATTGCTCCAGGGCCTGGGCGGCTTCCTTGCGCATCAGAGTGCGTTCATCATAGGTCACAAGATTAAATATGACATCGGGAGTGACCAGATCATCAGGACGATAGTCTCTGGGAAGTGCATACTCTTTGTTCACAAACACTGTGATGCTGCTGGGATCCAGATCCATCTCGGTGGCAGGAACAAAGGCTTCCTCAATTGGGGTAGGGCTGGGTGATATATCATTGGTACCCTGATCCACCGGTGTCGGCGGAATGTATGTATAGTCACTTTCATTGTCTTTAGCATCCTTTGGTCCGCCTGTGTTGGCAGATGCCTGAGCCGGACCTTCACCATTGGCGAGTATTTTAGCAAAAACTGCTCCACTAAATAGAATAAGGACAGCTAAAGACGAAACGAGAATGACCAGTGTCTTTCTTTTCAAAATCAAAGACTCCTTTCGTAAAACAAAAACGAGGGAGGGGAGACGTATTTGTCATTGCCTTCGCCTATTACTTCATTTATCAGTATAGCATATTGGTCATAAAAAAGCAGTTAAAAAATTGAAACAAGCACAAACAGTTACTGGAAATTATTTTGTATGCTCTGTAAGCTGATCTAAAAGCTCTGTCTTCATGCGATACAGCTTCACGGACAGATCCACATAGACAACATGAGGATTGATCAGACGTCTTGCTTCATCCCATAAGGAATCCTGCTCCTTCATGCAGTATTCCCGAATCTCCATGACGGAAGGAGAGGTATAGACGCACTTACCCCCTAAGAAGATAGGCACCAAAAGATCTCTTAAGATATAGGTATCCGGCTCCAGATAGGTCTTCTTCCAGGTTGCCACTGGATCAAATAAAAGCAATCTGTCATGGGGAGAGAATTCCTCATCAGCGAGAGCAATCAGGTCAGACTTCACCTTGCCGCTTTCTTTTTCATAAATTCGAATAATCTTCTTATTGCCGGGATTAGTAATCTTCCATTGATTCTCTGACAGTTTGATCTTAGGGATAAATTCACCGTTCTTTTTAATTGCGGCAAGCTTATAGACACCGCCGAAGGCAGGGCAGTCAATGGAGGTGATCAGTTTTGTGCCGACTCCCCAGACATCAATCTTGGCACCCTGAGTCTTCAATGAATCAATCAGGTATTCATCCAGGTCGCTGGAAGCCGTGATCCTGGCGTCGGTAAAACCAGCCGCATCCAGCATCTTTCTGGCCTTCTTAGAAAGATATGCAAGGTCGCCGCTGTCCAGACGGATACCATAACGCTCCGGCATCCTTCCCTGGGCACGAAGTTCCTCAAATACCTTAATAGCATTGGGTACACCGCTGCGCAGTGTATCGTAGGTATCCACCAGCAGAGTAGTATTCTGAGGATAAAGCTCGGCATATTTGCGGAAGGCAGTGAGTTCATCATCAAAGCTCATGATCCAGCTGTGGGCATGAGTTCCTAAGGCCGGTATGTCAAAGAGCTTTGCCGACAGCACATTGCTGGTTCCGACACAACCACCGATTACCGCAGCTCTGGCGCCAAGGGTTCCGGCATCCGGTCCCTGTGCTCTTCTCAGACCAAATTCCATCACAGGCTGGCCGCCTGCGGCATAAACCACCCGAGAGGCCTTGGTTGCAATAAGGCTCTGATGGTTAATTATATTCAGGAGGGCGGTTTCGATTAACTGGGCTTCCATAATTGGAGCGATTACCTTAACCAGGGGTTCCATAGGAAACACAACAGTCCCCTCCGGAACGGCATAAATATCTCCTGTAAATTGAAAATCTTTCAAATAGGAAAGAAAATCTTCCTGGAATATATGCAAGGAACGCAGATACTCAATATCATCCTCTTCAAAGCTTAATGATTTCACATAATCAATTACCTGCTCTAAGCCTGCGCAGATGGCATATCCGCTTCCACTGGGATTTTCACGATAAAATACATCAAAAATTACGGTCTCATTACTCTTATTACTAAAGTAGCCCTGCATCATGGTCAGTTCATAAAAATCTGTCAGCAGGGTCAGATTTTGCTTGCCCATTGTAAAAAATCGCCTCCTCAATAATCGCGCAAACATCAGGCCTGTTCACGCTCATAACAAAACATATACCAGAATCTATCATAAGTCAAGTTAACATTTCTTTAATATTAGTAAGATGAACTGAATTGTTATGTCGCAGCTTGGATGATCACATAAATTACACAGTATCAAATATTGTTATTATATTGTCGAACTTTCTTCTAAATGATACAATGTGGTTTAGATGCTTTATGCATAGAAATGTGAGGATAATGAATGGCTAGATATTTTAACAGGAAAGCGGTAGAGCTACTGGCTCCTGCCGGCAACTTTAAGATATTCAAAGGAATCATCGGCTTAGGCTGTGATGCAGTGTATTTTGGCGGTAAAAATTTAAACATGCGTTTGCATCGCAAGGACTATAATTTTACGGATGAGGAATTGGGCCAGGCGGTTAAGATGGCACAGGACCTTGGCAAGAAAGCATATATTACGGTAAACAATCTCTACAATAATGAAGAGCTGGGTCAGCTGAAGGAATTTCTGCTGTTACTGAATAAGATCAAGCCCGATGCCTTGATTGTGCAGGATATGAGTGTGCCTGCGCTGATCAGAGAAATGGGGCTTGATTTGCCAATTCATGCCTCTGTGATGATGAATATCCACAACATGGAGAGCGTAAAAGCAGCACAGGAGCTGGGGGTCAGCAGGGTGGTTCTGTCCCGTGAGGCATCCCTGAATTACAGCAAATACTTAGCGGCTGCGACAAATATGGAGCTGGAATACTTTATTCATGGGGATATGTGCATCGCCCATGGAGGACAGTGTCTGTACAGCGGAATACTCTTTCAACAGAGTTCCAATCGGGGCAGATGCTTAAAGCCCTGTCGCTGGGGTTACAAAGTCATGCATAAGGGTGTGGAATATCCTACGGAATATCCCATGGCTGTAAAGGATATGTGTATGTACGAGCATATTCCCGAATTGATCGAGGGAGGGATCACATCCTTTAAGATAGAAGGGCGTATGCGTAATCTGGACTATCTTACTATGTTAATCGAAGCATACAGCGACGCCATTGACCGTTATATCAATGATCCCCTTTGCTATGATCGCAGGAAACAGTCACAGCATTTGTATGAAAATCGTAAGCGGGATACCTCCACAGCCTATGCCTTCGGTAGACCGGGCCTGGACAATATTAACAGAAGGTATGAGGGAACAGGCACCCTCTTTAGCAGCGGTAAGGTATTCAGCACAGCAACCCAGGAAAGATCCACTACGCCACAGAAGCTGGAGGAGATCAAAGGGAAGCTTACAGCGTGCAGGATAGAGAAGAAGGATAGTAAGGAGACCCCTAAGCTGAGCGTTAAGGTCGGCAACCTGCAGCAGGCCATACTTTGTCTGGAGTCAGGGGTGGATGAAATCTACCTGTCAGGGGATGTCTTCCTGCCGGATAAGCCGTTTTCCATCAAAGAGATCAGAGAGCTTGGTGAGAAGAAGGGAAAGACAAAGCTGATTCTTGCCATGCCCCATATGATGTTTGATATCCAGTTTGAGCAATACAGGCAGCTTCTGTCCCATGATCTGCCCCTGGATGGACTGCTGGCCACGAACCTGGGAGGCATAAGGGCCTTTCAGGGATACAAAATGATTGGTGATTATCCTCTCAACATTCTCAACCGCGAGGCTGCAAAACTGTATCAGGAGAAGGGGCTGGAGCGCTTCACCATCTCTCCGGAAGCCTCCCTTGCTGAGGTCATTGCACTGCTGCAGCAGATGGGCTCTGATGCAGAGCTCATTGTGCATGGGTCTCCCACGGTGATGTACCTGGAGCATGATTTATATGAAAATGTATGGAATAAGGATATGAAAGCAGCTCCTGCTTCCCAGCAGCCTGTGGAGGACCCTGCAGCTGACGGACTTTTATATCTGTTAGATGAAGCCGGTTTTAAGCACCCGGTTTATAAGGATCAATATGGCAAAAATCACATGCTCTTATATAAAAACCTGTGTTACCTGCCCATTCTGAAAGAACTTTATGAAGCAGGGCTGACACATTTTCGTATTGAGGGAGCGCATCTGTCTGTGGAGGAACTAGGAAAAACTGTGAGGGTTTATCAGAAGGCAATCAAGGACCTGAATTCTTGTGAGGCTCTTTATGAAGCCTTTGAGCCTGTCTTGCCGGGTTGGTCCCTGGGCTCCTTTGCATTATAATAGAATGGGTTAATCGGATTGGAGGAAATATAGTGAATACTATGGATGATGTTTTACAGATGAGAAGGGAGTACTTAATGCCCTGTCTAGGATATTTCTATAAAGAGCCCCCTGTCTTTGCGAAGGGGGAGATGCAGTATCTCTATGATGAACAGGGTAAGAAGTATCTGGACTTCTTTGCCGGAGTTTCGGTCATGAACTGCGGCCACAGCAACCCTGAAATTCTTGATAAGGTGATAGGGCAGCTTCAAACCCTGCAGCATGTGACCAATATCTACCTGACCAGACCTGTAGTAGAGCTTGCCAGGCGACTAAGCGAGGTCTTGCCCGGAGACCTTCATAATTCCTTCTTCTGCATGTCGGGCTCTGAGGCCAATGAGGGCGCCATGCTGTTGGCCAGGATCTATACGGGTAAGCGGAAATTCATCGTCCTTGAGAACAGTCTTCATGGCAGAACCCATCTGACCATGGCAGCGACTAACATTCCTATGTGGCGGGCAGATCCTTTTTTAACAGAGGAGGATTTTTATTTTGTGTCTCATGAACCGGATCAAACACTGTCTGAGATAGAGGCAATTCTTAAAAAAGACGACAATATTGCAGCATTTATTTGCGAACCGATTCAGGGCAATGGAGGTATTATTACACCCCCGGATTGGTATTTTAGGGAGATCAGACAGCTGTTACAAAGATATGGCATTCTGATGATCTGTGATGAGGTTCAGACCGGTTTTGCCCGAACAGGAAGCATGTTTGCAATTGAGCAATACGGTATGGTTCCGGATATTATGACCATGTCAAAGGCTCTGGGCAACGGAATTCCGGTTGCGGCCTTCTCCACAACCAAAGAGATTGCAGCCAGCTTTACCAGCCCTTCCGCATCAACCCTGGGGGGGAATCCGGTGGCTTGCGCCTCTGCGCTTGCGGTGCTTGATTATATCAGAGATCATGATCTTTGTAAGCGGGCAAAGGTTCTGGGAGAGTTGTTATTTGATAAACTGACAGAATTAAAGAAAAAGTACCCGATAATAAAAGAACTTCGCGGCAAAGGGCTGATGCTGGGAATGGAACTATGTGGAACGCATCAGGAACCCTTGCCGGAAGTCACAGATAGAATACTGGAGCAACTGAAAGAAGACGGAATCATTCTTGGTAAGAATGGTCTTCACCGAAATGTACTTGCATTTCAACCTCCCCTGGTAATCAGTGAGAATGATATTGATTATTTGGTGGAGAGACTGGATGCTGCTTTACAATCTATAAAGATATCCGCCTAAATCCAGTTGGGAGATGTTATGTATGACTACCAGAGGAATACATCGTCTCCCTTTAACTTCATCATTGCTTCGATAAAGTAATAATCTGCATAAACCAGATTAATATGGATCTCTTCTGAATGATATGCAACGCTGCAGTTTGTGATAATCTCATCCGCGTCATTTGACCAGTTGGAACGCTTCTCATAAAGTGCTTTCAGTAAACGGATCGCAGCATTATAATACAGATCCTTTTCTAAATCCCCTACGTGCTTTGCTATTTCAAGAAGACCGCAGGCTGCAATTGCAGCAGCTGAAGAATCTTCATAAGCAGGCTCTTTGGGCTGTCTAAAGTCAACCGGAATAAGGTCGCTCTCCGGAATATTAGAGATAAAATAATGAGCGATCTTTTTAGCCGTATTCAGATATTCAGGTTTCTTGGTATGAATATAGCTTAGGGCAAAACCATATAGAGCCCAGGACTGGCCTCTGGTCCATGAGGAGCCATTCTCATAGCCTTGTCCTCCATGGGTACGTACCAGCTCTCCGGTTTCAGGATCAAACTCTACAATATGATTGGAAGAACCGTCCTGACGGATAAAGTGTGTCATAGCGGTATCTGCATGCATCATAGCGATTTGCTTAAAGCGGGGATCCTGTGTTTCTTCACTTGCCCAGTATAATAAGGGAATATTCATCATACAGTCAATGATCGCCCATCCGATATTGTTACGATCACCCCAGCTGTTCCAGGCACGAATAAACTTTCCGTTAGGATTAAAACGACCTGCCAGGATATTTGCAGCATGAAGTCCTTTATTCTTTGATTCTTCATTTCCTGTAAGTCTGTAATCGGCAACGGCAGTCAGTAAATACATAAAGCCAACATCATGACTCAAGCCGGTAAACAGCTCAAAGCAGCGATCCAGCTTTTCAATGGATGTTCTGGCATAATCTGCATATTTTTGGTCCTTGGTTTCGTGATACATCAGCCACATAATGCCACCCCAGAAGCCGTTGGTCCACCAGTTAATAAGGTCATCATTGAGTGACT
>JAJUHH010000021.1 GCA_029267975.1 Clostridiales bacterium | reverse complement strand
GCAATCAGATTGGTATTGGTGATGACCACCTCCTCCGCCTTTGCTTTGCCAAGATAGGAAAACTCCTCCAGCATCTCCTCTGTGGTGCGAAGATAGAGGGCTGCCTGCTCATCCGCATCCTTAAAGCCCTTACCGGCCAGGATGATTCTGCGGTAGATCTCATCCTCAGGATCCAGGAAATGCACGTCACAGGTGGCAACCACGGGTTTATTATACTCCTCTCCTAAAGCAACGATCTTCCTGTTCAGCTCCATTAAATCCTCTTTAGAGCTGACATCTCTTTCATTTTCGCTTCGGATCAGGAACTCATTATTGCACAGAGGCTGAATCTCCAGATAGTCATAAAAGTTCACTAATCTGGCCAGCTGATCATGGGGTTGATTGGATAAAACCGCTCGGAATACTTCCCCGGCTTCACAGGCTGAACCAAGGATAATGCCCTCTCTGCATTCCATCAGAAGACTCTTGGGAATCTTAGGCCTCTTATTAAAGTATTCGATATGTGATAAGGACACCATCTTATACAGGTTAACCCTTCCCACATCATTCTTTGCCAGTAATATGGCATGATAGGTGGGAAGCTTACGGATCGCTTCTGCAGACATTTTGCTGAGCTTATCAATATCGGAGACCTTATTTATCTCCTTTTCCTTCAGCATCCCAATGAATTTTAAGAAAATCTCTGCAGTTGCTCCGGCATCATCCACCGCCCGGTGATGATTTTCCAGGGATACGCCCAAAGCCTTGGCAACCACATTCAGTTTATGCCTGCTTAGCTCAGGAAGCAGGATACGGGACAAACCAACGGTATCAATAACCGTAAAATCTGTCGCTATATTCAGGCGCTGTGCATTCTTCTCAATAAAGCCCACATCAAAGGATGCATTATGGGCTACCAGGCTACAGCCCTCACAAAAGGCCAAAAACTCCGGCAGGATCACCTCAATGGTCGGGGAGTCAATGACCATATTATCATTAATAGAGGTAAGCTGCTCTATCTCAAAGGGAATGGGTACCTCAGGATTGACAAAGGTAGAATACCTGTCCACGATCTCCCCGCCAACTACCTTTACGGCGCCAATCTCGATAATCCGGTCCTTGGTATGACTAAATCCCGTAGTCTCAATATCAAATACAACAAAGGAGTCATCCAGCATCTGATCCTTGGCATTGGTTACCACTTCCTTCAGGTCGTCCACCAGATATGCTTCCATGCCGTAGATCACCTTAAAGTTCTTGGCCCTCTTTTGCTCCTCTTCGTCAGCATAATCCTTGGGATTGAGTGCATGGCTTGCATCGGGAAAGGCCTGTACTACTCCGTGGTCTGTTACAGCGATGGCCTTATGTCCCCATTTGAAGGCACGTTTAACCATGGTCTTGACATCCACTACGGAATCCATGTCGCTCATCATGGTATGGGCATGAAGCTCCACACGCTTTACAGGTGCATTGTCCATTCTGGCAGAGGTAAAATCACTGCTGAGCTTAATTCCCACTACAGAGCCAATGGTAATATCCCTCTCATAGGTATCCATCTGGGCAATTCCCTTAAGCAGATAAAAACCGCCCGGCTTTAACTGTCCCATAAGCTCATCAACTTCAATGGTTTTGGCATAAATCTTAACCTTTATAGAATCAGTAAAGTCTGTTATTACAAAGGTGATAATACTCTTTTCATTACCGATGGTTCTGGTCTCCGGCTTAATCAGCTTTCCGCGGATGATCACCTCACCGATTTCATCGATAATATCACAGATGGGAATGGAATTGCCTTCAAAATTCCTTCCATAGATCACATTGGGATCGGAAGGCAGCTTACGATAGCTTCCCTTTCCTTTCTCATAGGCACTTTTTCCGCCAAATGATTTTGCAGCCTTTGCAGGCTCTGATTTCCCGGATGCAGGTACGTTTGACTCAGCCTTCCCTGCGCTTGCATTCCCTGCCTTTGTTTTCCCAGGGTCAGCTTTCCCTAGGCCTGCTTTTGCCTGCTCACCTATCCCTGGGCCTGTGTTCCTGCTGTCAGTCTTCCCTGCTTCTGGTCTGCTTCCATCAGTGCCTTGCTTACCTCCCTCTGTATAGGCAGCTGCTGCAGTATTTTCCTGCAGTAAGGCAGGTGCTGCCGCTGCAGCATACTCTTCCACAAAAGCACTGCTGCCCCCCTGGAAATAACCTTCCTCCGCTGCTTCTGCCTGAGACATCTGAAGCATCCGGCTGCGGTAAAACTCCTCATGATCTTCCTTTTCTTCTTGGGGCTCCAGGTATTCTATCTGCACCTGAACCGTATAGTCAAAACGCTCCTGGAACATGATTTCAAGATAGTCCTTCAGCTTTGACATCTTCTCCTTTGCAATACAGCTGTCAGTTACCTTAATCTCCATCCTCATTTCCTCGATGCTAACCTCAGCACTTGAGAATAAATGATAGGTAACAACACTCTCCTCCCGCAGCTCCTCCAGAATACTGTCACGATAAAGGGGGTAGAGCTTAGCCAGGTTATATTGGGCGGAAAGCTCAAAGCTTGGCTTGATTATGGCCTTATTCCCTGTATGTAAAAAGAGCTGCCGATTCAGCAGATCTTCCATCTTCTTAATATATCCCCTGCTGATCAGTCTTGTACTGGTGATACAGATATAAACATTCTTATTCTGTCTGGAGGCAACGATCTTCATAACCTTTACGTCACCATACAGCTTTACCAGTTCCTGATCAGCCTTTAACTGGTCAAAGGCTTCAAAAAACAACATATCAACAACCCCTTCTTGACGCATCCTTTGTTAAGAGTTCACCTAGGGAAAGCCTCAGGTGAACTCTTATCTAGATCAATATAAAATTAAGTTACTCATTCCAATGCAGCAATTCATGACGGAGTGCCTCAAGCAGCTGATCCTCCGGTACCTTACGCAGAATCTGCCCCTTCTTAATGATCAGGCCCTCTCCTCTGCCGCCGGCTACTCCGATATCAGCCTCTCTTGCCTCTCCGGGTCCGTTCACTGCGCAACCCATGACAGCGACCTTAAGGTCCAGATCCATATCGGCTACCATATTCTCCACTTCCGTTGCCAGCTGGATTAGATTAATCTGGGTTCTGCCGCAGGTAGGACAGGAAACCACCTCAATGCCTCCGGAGCGATAGCCCAGGGTTTTTAGGATAAGCTTGGCTGATTTGATCTCCTCCACCGGATCTCCTGTGAGGGATACCCGGATGGTATCACCTATGCCTTGATATAAAATGATGCCAAGCCCCAGAGCGGACTTGATATTGCCGGCATTGACCGTCCCCGCTTCCGTAATCCCCACATGGAGGGGATAGTTCGTCTGGCTTGCAATCAGCTCATGGGCTTTGATACACATCATCACATCGGAGGATTTGATGCTAATCACCAGCTGATCGTAGCCCATGTCTTCAATGCGCTTCACCTTATCCAGGGCGCTTTCCACCAGCCCTTGGGCAGTAACCTTACCATACTTAGCAATAAGCTCCTTCTCCAACGACCCACTGTTAACACCCACCCGTATGGGTACATGACGTTCCCTGGCTACTGTTACCACTGCCCGTAGCTTCTCTTCGCTGCCGATATTGCCGGGATTGATCCTGATCTTATCTGCTCCATGCTCCATTGCTGCAATGGCAAGACGATAATCAAAATGAATATCCGCCACCAGGGGGATGGATATTTCTTTCTTTATTTGTTCCAAGGCTGCAGCAGCCTCCTGACTAGGAACTGTACAGCGTATGATATCACAGCCGGCTGCCTCCAGACGATGGATCTGCTCTACGGTAGCCTTCACATCCTCCGTCCTGGTATTGGTCATGGACTGAATTAAGATAGGATTGCCTCCACCGATCACCTTGTTGCCGATTGCGATTTCCTTTGTATTATCACGGTACATGATACCCGCCACCTTTCGTAAGACATCCTATCTGACAAAGATATTCCTGATGTCATTATACATAACAAACACCATAAGCAGCATCAACAGAGCCATTCCCACCATATGCACAATGGCTTCCTTTTCCTTGGGCACCGGTTTTCTTCTGATTGCTTCCAAAAGGACAAAGACCAGACGTCCACCGTCCAGGGCCGGCAAGGGCAGCAGGTTCATAACGCCCAGGTTAGCACTAAGCAGTATGGTAAACTGTGCCAGGGATAAAAGGGTGGTGTGAATACCATAGCTTTCAGATTCATCCACAATATCTCCTACCACATTGACGATACCTACAGGACCGGATACCTCCTTGACACTGATCTTGCCAACGATCAGATGCCCGATACTTTTAATGGTATTTACAATATTTAACTTCAATTCATAAAAACTATATTTGATTACTTCAAGGGGGGATGCCTTTTCTCTGAAGGCATTGTAGCTAAAGCCCATAAGATAGCCGGACTGCTCCTCCACATACTCCGGAGTAATGGTAAAGCTTCTCTCTTCCCCATCCCGAAGGACCGTAAGCTCAACCGCTTTGTCTGACATGGGATTAAAGTAAAAATGATACATGATCTCTCTGGACATATGGATCTTGGAGCCATCAATTTCTGTGATCATATCCCCCTTCAACAGTCCCGCTGCTTCCGCAGGGGTACCTGCTCTGACCTCTGACAGATAGGGTTTATCTACTCCTACATCCCCCAGGATGATCAAGGCCAAGACAAAAGCAAGAATAAAATTAAAAAAGGCACCTGCAAAGAGGGTGGAGAATCTTGCCCATATCCCCTTCTTATGAAATGCCCCCTCATCCTCAACAGTTTCATCCTCTCCTAGCATCAGGCAAGAGCCGCCAAAAGGCAAGAGCTTTAAGGAATATCTTGTGCCCTTATGGACAAAGCTGGCCAGTCTGGGCCCCATGCCCACAGAAAATTCTACAACTGTAATACCATTCGTTTTGGCCACGAGAAAATGCCCAAGCTCATGGATGATAACAACGAGACCTAATATTAATACTGCAACAACAATATTCATAGTAAATTCAATCCTTTCCAAGTCTCCGAACCTACGTCAACTATGCTGTTGACGGTTCGTATCCGGATTCTGTAATGCCTCTTACAAAATCATATGTCTGCTGTTCAGTGTTCAGAATGTCTTTTAAATCAGGCTTCTGAATCACCTGATGCTGCTTCATGGCCTCAGAGATCAAGGCCGGTATATCCAAAAATCCGATTTTACCCTTTAAAAACTCTGCTACAGCCCATTCATTGGCTGCATTAAAGACAGTTGGCATGCTGCCCCCGATCCTTCCTGCTTCATAAGCAAGCTTTAAGCCGTAAAAGGTGTCCATATCCGGCTCCTCAAAGGTCAGCTGCTTTAACCTGGCAAAATTAAGACCTTCTCCCTTCTCCATGGGCTTTCGTTCAGGATAGAAAATAGCATACTGTATGGGCAGCTTCATATCAGGAAGGCCTAACTGCGCAAGAACACTGCCGTCCACATATTCTACCATGGAATGGATAATACTCTGGGGGTGAACCACAACCTGTATAGAATCAAGACTCATATCAAAGAGCCAGGCCGCTTCCATTACTTCCAGTCCCTTATTAACGAGGGTTGCGGAATCAATGGTAATCTTCTGTCCCATAACCCAATTAGGATGTTTTAAGGCATCCTTTGCCAGGATATCCTTTAGCTCATGGAGTTTCCTTCCTCTGAAGGGACCGCCGGAAGCAGTCAATAAAATTTTGCTTGCCTTCTTCTTATCTTCTCCATTCAAAGCCTGAAATATAGCACAATGCTCGCTGTCCACCGGTAATAATTCTACCTTTTTTTCTTTGATCAAGGGCATAATAATATGCCCGGCGGTTACTAAGGTTTCCTTGTTCGCCAGGGCAATGTTCTTCCCAGCATTAATTGCTTCGATGGTGGGACGGATCCCAATCATGCCTACCATGGCAGTAACAACCATATCTGCTTCTGCCTGGGTGGCACATTCCAAGAGACCTTCCATACCGCTTACTACCTTCACCGGAAGGTCCTTGATCCTATCCTTCAGCTGCTTTGCTTTCTCTTCCCGATATACACAAACAAGGTTCGGTAAAAATTCACGAACCTGTCTCTCTAATGCTTCAATATTACTGTCAACTGCCAGTGCAGTGACCTTTAATTCCTCTTTATGTTCTCTGACAATCTCCAGGGTCTGAGTTCCGATGGAACCTGTGGACCCCAGAACTACTAATCTCTTCATGTAAGTAACCATGCCTTTCTTCTGTGTGAAGATAAACCTCGTCACATTCGTCTGTAGGTTTCATTATTATTTGAGCAGCACCGTTAAATAGTATACAATTGGTGCGGTGAAAATGATACTGTCAAAGCGATCCAGTATTCCACCGTGGCCGGGTATTAATTTGCCATAATCCTTTATATCATGATTACGCTTTATGGCGGAGGCAGCCAGATCCCCGATCTGGGAGATGACACTGGAGGCTGCACCGATAATGGCAAAGGCAAGCTGGGGATTTTGGATACCGTTTATATGATTCTTAAATATACTTGCATAAAGTAAACCGATCAAAGCAGCGCCAACAATCCCTCCGATGCTTCCTTCAATGGATTTTTTGGGGCTGAGCTTGGGGGACAGCTTATGCCTTCCGAATAATACACCCACACAATAAGCGCAGGTGTCAGAACCCCAGGCCCCGATAAAGATCAGCCAGACAAGCCATAATCCACCTTCCAGGATGCGTACCTGATAGATGAAGGAAAGCATAATACTCACATAAAACAAACCAAAGAAAGAAACCGTTATCTGCTCCGTGGTATACTTGGGAAAGAGGAAAACATAGACCACCATCAAAAGCAGTAAAAAGCTAATAAATAAAAAAAGTTTGTATTCCTCAAGACCATAATAGAGCAGCCCATAATAGCCCAGGCATGCGCCGTATCCAAGGATCCCCGGCAATGCCCGGTCAACCTTAACAATCTTATACAGCTCACTTAGTCCGATCAGGGAAATCACTCCTAATACCGCAAATAAAATGTTCCCGCCCAGGACCACAACTGTGATTGTTATCGCTAGTAAAATGATGCCACTCAATAATCTCGTTCGAAACATAGATCTCTCCATCCCTCATTGTAAGAATTTGCGAGGTTTTCTTAAACTGCGCCGTATCTTCTGGATCTGCTGTTATAATACTCAATTGCCTTAATCAATTCTTTTTTATCAAAATCCGGCCACAGAACCTCCGGGAAATAAAACTCCGTATAAGCCATCTGCCAGAGCAGAAAATTGGAAATCCGCTGTTCCCCGCTGGTACGGATCAGCAGATCAGGTTCCGGTATCCCTCTGGTATCCAGATACTGTTCAAAGGTATCCTCATCTATTTGATCAATTGATGTTTTATTCTCTTTTACATCCTTAGCCAGGGCCCTTACTGCACGCAGTAATTCATCCCTGCCTCCGTAATTAATTGCTACTTGAAAGTTCAGACCGGTATTGTCTTTGGAAGCCTCTTCAAGCTCGGCAATACTCTTCTGAAGCCCTTCCTGCAATTTTGAAGTATCACCGATGATGCGCACCCGCATATTATTCTTCATACTGGTTTTTATGCTGCTTTCCAGATAAGACTGCAGCAGCTTCATCAGTGCGTCGATTTCCTCCTGGGGCCGTTTCCAGTTCTCAGTGGAAAATGCATAGACGGTCAGATACCTGACACCCAGGCGGTACGCCTCTTCACAGATTTTCTCCACATTTTTGCTGCCCTGGATATGCCCGTAGTTGCGCGGCATCTTCTTCTTCTTTGCCCATCGTCCGTTTCCATCGAGGATAATTGCAATATGATTCGGTACTTGTAATTCATTCTGCTTCATTTGATTTCTCCGTTTTTTAAGTGCCATAAAGAAGGGTGTACCAAAAGAACCTTTCACTCCCTTTCACATCTGCCTGTCATGAAAAATACCTTTGATCCACCCTGATTTTGTAAAGCTCTTTACGGAATTATACCGTAAGAATTTCTTTTGATTTGTCCTCCATGATCCGATCGATTTCTGCAATATAACGATCGGTGAGCTTTTGCACATCATCCTCAAGACCTTTGAATTCATCTTCAGAGATCTCATTTGCCTTGTTCTGCTTTTTAAAATGCTCGTTGGCATCACGTCTGATGTTTCTGATGGCTACCTTTGCATTCTCTGCCCTCTTCTTAACATCCTTTACGAGTTCCTTTCTGCGTTCCTCCGTAAGCTCAGGAAAAACAAGACGAATCACCTTACCATCGTTGCTTGGTGTTAAACCAAGATCTGAGGTTAGGATTGCCTTCTCGATCTCTTTGATTAATTTACTTTCCCAAGGTTGAATCTGGATTACTCTCGCTTCCGGAACTGAGACGTTTGCTACGGACTGTAAAGGAGATGGTTGTCCATAGTAATCTACCCTCAATTTATCCAGTAAATGAGGATTCGCTCTGCCAGCACGTATGGTGGCATATTCTTCCTTTAATGTCTCCACAGTTTTTACCATTTTAGAACTGTATTGCTCTAGCTTTGCATCCATTTTCATTCCTCCAACTATATCAAACTCTTTTTAAATCGTCATCCTGGTACCCTTAGACTGCCCTCTGGCTGCCTTTACGATACTCTCTTCTTCGGACAGGCCGAATAAAAGAATTGGCATTTTGTTCTCAATACACAGCACAGTCGCAGTAAGATCCACGATGCCAAGTTTCTTATCCAGAACCTCCTGTAAGGAAACCTCATCATATTTCTTCGCCTGAGGATTCAATTTCGGATCACTGTCATAAACACCGTCCACCGCTCTTGCCATGAGAATGATGTCACAGTCAAGCTCCACTGCACGCAGAACTGTTGCTGTATCTGTTGAGAAATAGGGGTGACCGGTACCTCCTGCTAAGAATGCCACTCCACCCTGCTTCATGCATTTGATCGCATCATCCTTTGAGAAAAGCTTTGTCATGCTTCCACAGGCAAAAGGTGTGAAAACCTCTGTTGTCATACCCACGTGGCGAAATATCTCTGACACATAGATACAATTCATCACAGTTGCAAGCATACCAATCTGATCAGCCTTTGTCCGATCAATTGTCTCACTGGTTCTTCCTCTCCAGAAGTTCCCTCCGCCGATGACAATACTGACCTGGATCCCGTCTTCCACCAGCTGCTTCACCTGATTGGCAACAGCGATGCAGGTAGCTTCGTCAAATCCTGTCCTTTTATCACCTGCCAGAGCTTCTCCGCTTAATTTGAGCAGTACTCTTTCATATGCTTTCATACTTATTTGCCTCCATGAGTAAATCTTTGATTGAACAATATACCCTGTTCAAACATTCTCTAATAATTTACCACAAAACAAATTGTATTACCATACCCAATCAAATTTTTTTCATCCGATTACCCAGTGAGGCTGCTATGTATAGCGTGTAATTTGTTGCTTATTCAAAAATCGTATCCACATCTACTGAGGAGTAGCTTAAGGAACAGAAGCCTTCAATAACAGCACCGTTATTGATCTGAACAGATTTTGCTTTAATATTTCCTTTGATGATTGCTGTAGAATCAATTACAATGGGTCCGTTAATATCGATTTCACCCTTAACCGCACCTGCGATCACACCACTGGTTGCTACGATATCACCAATCACTACGGTACCAAGGCCGATCTTTACGCTGCCTTCGCTGGTGATGCTGCCTTCCAGACGGTCGGTATTCACATAAACCTCGGCTGCGGAGGTATTGCCCTTCACCTTACCGGTTATGGTTAACTTGCCAAGGCACTCAATATCACCGTTGATCACACCGTTTACTTCCAAGGATCCATCGGAGGAAATACTTCCGTTGATGGTGGTGCCCTTGGTGATCACTGTAACCTCTTCATCATTGGCTACAGACGCTGCACGCAGCTTCGGCTCATTTGCGATAAGCTCTTCTTCCTTCTCTGTTTCAGTTTCCCCGTCTGCATTTAATGCTTCCAATAACTCAAG
This sequence comes from Clostridiales bacterium, assembly GCA_029267975.1. GTDB lineage: Bacteria > Bacillota > Clostridia > Lachnospirales > Lachnospiraceae > Mobilitalea. The sequence goes on along the minus strand of JAJUHH010000021.1, from coordinate 5,453 downwards.
ATCTACATTATCTTCCATGTCTTCGCCCTCATCTTCCTTTAATTCGCTAGTATTTTCATCCATCTCTTTTGCCTCAGTCTCCTCCTGAGTCACGGTCTTACTATCTGCTTCTAAACTAGCTTCTCCTGTGAGTTCTCCTTCGGAGGCTGCTTCCTGTACTGCACTCTCGTATCCCACAAATCCCTCAAGCCATTCTTTCATTTTTTCACTATCCGATACATCTTCCGGAGTGGTATCCTCAGGATCCAGTGTATTGACAATCTGCTCCCCGCTTTCTTCCTGCTTTACATCTTCGGGCAACAACTCGTTCACTGCCTGTGATAAGTCTTCCTTGAAATCCTTAAAAAAACCCATTCGCTTACTACCTCCTAATTGGTATTATTTGATTGATTCAGCTTTTATCATTTGTATCGGAGTAACCTCATTATCCAAAGGTAAGATCTGCGCGCCCTCTGAAATTAGTATGTCAAGTAAAGCAGGCAATGAGTCGACAGTGGTCTTTTTATCTCTGGCATCATGCATTAAAACAATCGCATTTGTCTTAATCTCCACACCACTCAGCACATTGTCGATTAACTGCTCCTTTGTATATGTAATGCGTTTCGCATCTCCATTCTCTACGTTCCAGTCAAAATAGACGAAACCGGCATCATTCAGATAACGAATGAAATCCCCCATTCCATACTTATTGACCAGGTTGTCACTGCCGCCTGGAAAACGAAAAATCGACGGTTCGTATCCAGTAGTATCATATAACAATTTCCATAGTTTTGTAAAGTCCTTCTCAAAATCTTCTAGGGAATTGTAAATTTCAGAATATTTATGGGAATAAGAATGCATCCCCAGAGTATGTCCTTCCTCCACGATCCTCTGGTACATCTTCTTGGAGAAGTCATCTGTTTGTCCAATCACGAAAAATGTGGCTTTTACCTCATATTCCTCCAGAATATCAAGAATATCATCTGTATAGATACTGGGACCGTCGTCAAAGGTAAGATATACCTTTTTCCCGCTATAACGTCCTTTCTGTATCGGAACTGCAGTAGGTGTGGCTGTCGCTTTCTTCGGAACTGAAGTCGCTGCCTCTTTCTTAGGTGCTGAAGTCTCTGCCTCTTTCTTCGAAGCTGTGTTCGCTGCCTCTTTCTTAGGTGCTGAAGTCTCTGCCTCTTTCTTAGAAGCTGTGGTCTCTGCCTCTTTCCTTGCTGCGACAGCTTCATCCGGCTGGTCCAGGTTAACGCTCTCCTCCTGTCCTGTACCCCCACTTATATTCTCATTTGAAACTTGCTCATCTATTTCTTCCGTTAAGGCCTTCTCTTGTACCGCTGCATAGGCATAATGCTTATCTTCATTGCTATACTCAAGCTCATCAATCGGATTGGCTCCAATCTCTTGCATACTTAGCAGGGCATCCACCTGCTTCTGCAGCTTGCCTACCCGAAATCCCAGTATGATACATAATATGGTCGGAAGCAGCAATAAAATAATAAGCAGTATCATAAGCTCTATCTTAATACGATTAATTCGTTTTCTTCTTTCTTCCTCTACCTTTGTACCCTGATCACCATCGGCAGTATTTGTCTTATCCTCTTGTTGCAAGTCCTCACCCCTGGTTTTATCTATGCTTGTAATTTTACCACATTTTCCATGGAATGAAAAGGGCTTGTAAAGCAAAAAACCGCCGGCAATATTACCTATCCGGCGGTGAATAAATATGGATTTTCCAAGGATATGTTATGGTGTTATTATGTAACCCCGGTCGCTTTTATCAAGTCGCGGAGCCGGGTAACTCTGCCTCATCCACCGTCAGTAATCTTTCACAATCCAAAAGCAGTATGACCTTTTTATCTGCTTTGCCAATGCCTTTTATGTATTTGAGACCTCCCTTATTGATATCCGGAGGGGCTGCCACTTCCTCATCGGCAATAGTAATCACTTCTGAAACGCCGTCAACAATCAGCCCGCTTGTAATATCCTTCCTATCCAGGACGATAATGCAGCTTCTGTCGTCATATTCTCTGATAGCTTGCTTGAAACGAAGTCGGGCATCCATAACTGGAATGATCTTACCCCGGAGATTAGTGATCCCTTTGACATACTGCGGCATTCCGGGAACTACCGTAATAGGCTGATGAACAATAATCTCAGTAATGTAACGGATCTCAATTCCATATAGTTCCTCCCCCATGGAGAAGGTAAGATACTTTCCTTTCATTGTATCTTCCTCTTGTTCCGTATAATCCAAAGAGACAATCTGTGCCATAGTTGAAACCTCCTTTGCATTTTAAAAACGATTAAGCTTCCATGCTGATCAATCTGACAATATTGACTACCTGTTGCCTGCCTAAAAGCTCGTCAGCAAAAACACAGATTTTCTTAGTATTTTCCAAAGGCTGCTGCCTTCTCTACCATGGCCGGAGTCTCTTTCATAGGTTCCAGGTAGGGAGCGCTGGCCGCATTAGACTTTTTTTCATAACTATGCTGCAGCTTAAACTTGCTGACTTCCTCATGAAGTGTGGTAGCCTGAGCAGACATCTCTTCACTGGTTGCCGAATTTTCCTCCGCAGTAGCAGCGTTTGTTTGTACAACAGAGGATACCTGATGAAGTCCCTCTTTGATTTGCTCTATGGCTGCTGCCTGTTCTGAAGATGCATCATCGATCTTCATTATACTATCAACTACCAGTTTTGTCTTTTCCCGAACATCCGACAGGATCTGCGCTGTTTCAGTGGTTATTTGCGTTCCCTTAGACGCAGTAGCGACCGAGGCTTGGATCAAATCAGTGGTTTGCATTGCAGCTTCAGCTGATTTAACAGCAAGACTTCTCACTTCGTCTGCAACAACCGCAAAGCCTTTGCCGGCACTTCCCGCACGTGCTGCTTCAATGGCAGCATTCAAAGCGAGTATATTGGTCTGGAAGGCAATGTCTTCAATCATTTTTGTTATATTGGCAATCTGATTGGATGCGGTATTGATCTCCTTCATAGCCTGAGTAAGCTGAAGCATATGCTCATTTCCGGTCTCCACTCCCCTGCCGGCTTGCTCTACATACTGTGTTGCCGCCTTAACATTTTGCGAATTTGCCTCCGCTTGCTCAGCCACCAGGGTTATGGAAGCACTTAATTCCTCCACAGAGGAGGCCTGCTCTGTCGCTCCCGATGCAAGAGCCTGGGCTCCGCTTGCTACTTGGGAAGCTCCTGTGCTGACCTGCTCTGCTGCTATGTTGATCGTCTGCAGGGTGTGATTTAAAGAGGAAGCCGTATCTTGCAGGGATTGCTTGATGACCGCAAAGTCACCAATATAATCCATATCAATATGAATTCTCATATCCCCCTTGGCTATCAGCTTAAGCTTGTCCGAGATATCCTGCAGATAGGAAACAATAAGTTCATTGGTCTTACGGATGCTATGAGCCATTTTGCCCAGTTCATCCTTACTTTCATAGCGGATGTTCACATTCTTCATATGCCCCCTGGACATTTGGTCATAGACGCTCACAATCTCCTTGACCGGAGTGAGGATAGATTTTCTGATCACCAGTGTCATGATAATAACCAAGACTACCGATATGGCCACCGTAGTCAGAAGTATTATCCAGGAGTATGTCATTAGCTCCGATACGGTAGCACTTTGATTATCCGCACGTTCCTTCGCCACCTCTTCCAGCCCTTCTAAAATCTCAGTCACCTGATCCACAGCCGGTTTATATTCCTCCACAAATAGTTTCAGTGCTTGGGAATCATTTTCTTCGGCCTGCTGTGACAACAAATCAACAATCTGTGTTCTGGCAGCCGACGCACCTGCAGAAACTGTTTTGATTTGCTCTATTTCAGAATTCAGGGAATCATTTCTTTGTACTGCGATAAATGCTTCTATCTGGCTAGCAAAATCCGCTCCCCATTCGTTGGCTTTATTAAGATATTCCTCTATGGTTACTTTATCATCTTCCACAATAGCACTTAACATGTACTGACTTGCAGCCCGCATATCAATTTGCATCTTAAACATATGCTGCAGGCCAGGTACGGTATGCTTCGCGTATAATTGTGTTTGCTCACTGATACGGCTGATGCTGTTTACAGCTACTATGGCAGTGATGATCATTAGTACTAGTACACTCCCGAAACCTAAAATAAGTTTTTTACTAATGGACAGGTTTTTCATAATGCATTACCTCCTAATCTGGGTGCTTTTGACTATGCTATGTTATTGCCCATTATAGAGGAAGCGCAATTCATTTTCATACGACATAATTTCGTATCTTTTCATTCCTTTTCTACCCCTTATTTCCCTTGCGAGAGCCCTCTCCTTATTTTCTCCTGCAGGTGACCTGCATTCACTCCATGGGACTATTCTCCCAGGTTTATTCCTTCCAGCAAGGTGTTTTTTTAGTTGTCTGTCCGGCAAAAGAAAAGAACAAGCTGCCTCTCTTCGTAAAGGAAGGCTGCTTGTTCTTTTTTTATACGATTTTTGTTCGTATCTATCCTTAGAATTCTATATTATTTAATTCAGCTTTTGAATGTATGCCCAGCTTACCGTAAGCATTATATAAGATGGTTCTCACCGTTGCCGTAGATATGTGCAGGCGCTCGGCAATCTCTTTATGACTCAGGCGCGCCTTGGCAAGAATAGCGACTTCCCTCTCTCTTGGAGTCAGATCTGATGGCACCGGATTGATAGCCTTTAAAATCATCCCTTGTCCTTTGTGGTATCGATTGGAAAGGAGCATGATTTGATCAATAGCCTCTTTCCATGCTGCAACCTTCTCTAATACTTCTAAGGATGGAGCAGGGTTATTTTCTTCCTCGGCCTCATAGAGAAGAGATTGGAGTCTAACCGGACAGAGATGTACTTTCGTAAGGAGGCTGCCAATAAATTTAAACTGGGCAAATGGCAGATAAATTTTGTCCGGAAAGGCCAGGAGAAATGCTTCCAGCAGATTCTCCACCGCTTCACGCTCCCGGCCGCTTTTATAAAATATTTCAGCCTTATAGATATAGTTATATACCTGCGGAAAGACATAATTCATCTCTTTTGCCATGCTGATCGCATTGTCCGCCATACCCAAATACTCGGCATAGCGCTTTTTTCTCACCAGCAGATAGGAATATAGTATATTAACATATGGAACAGCACGGGCATATACCTTTTTTCTAATACTCCCAGCATCGTATAGCCATTGTGCAACCATATCCGTTGTGTCCAGGGCGGTACTGATCACCGATAAACAGATATCAACCATACGCAGGATGTACAGATTGGAGTTTTCTGCAGCATAGGTTTTTATATTCTCTATCGCAGTAAGATATCCATCCACATCTCCACGGAGGATAGCGATCCGAGCAAGAACCTGCTCAGCACAGAGACAAACGCATATTTCCTGTTTACTACGAGCCTGATACAATGCTTTATGGCATAATATCTCTGCCTGTATGTCATCCCCTCTCATAAGCATT
>JAJUHH010000020.1 GCA_029267975.1 Clostridiales bacterium | reverse complement strand
GGATCGGACGATTTTAAACCTTTCCAGGGCTCTTTATAAGAAATACCATTTAAGCCGGGTATATTATACGGCCTTTCATTATCTGGATAAGGCTAAGGGATATGAGGACCTTCCCTTTACCCGTGTTCCTGTTTGGCGGGTGAAGCGTCTGTATCAGGCAGACCGCCTTCTCCAGCTTTATGATTTTACTCCGGATGAGATTACTCCTGAACAGGCACCGGAGCTGTCAGAGGGTTTGGATCCGAAGATGAGCTGGGCCCTGCGCAATCTTTCCCTCTTTCCTATCGAAGTCAATACCGCTGATTATGAGCAGTTACTTCGCATTCCCGGAATCGGGCTAACCTATGCGCAGAAGATCATACGTGCCAGAAGATATGGCAGCGTATCTCACCAGACGCTGCGCAAAATCGGGGTTTCCCTTAAGAAAAGCACTTATTTCATTACCTGCAAGGGTAAATATGAAGGCGGCAATCTATTAGATCAGCCGGAGCTTTTAAAAGCCATGTTCTCAGAAGCCGGGTCAGCAGAGGACCTGCCATTATTATCAATGCTTCAATAGTCATAATCTTACAGAGTTTCTTGCAATTTATGACACATGCTCATATAATGAAATTAGGAACATAAAGTGCGAAAGGAATTAATATATGAATAAAATCAGACGCATCGGCGCAATCCTCGGCTTGATCTTACTGTTTTCCATGTATGCAATCACTTTGGTTGCTTCCATCTTTGCAACCCCATATGCACATGGACTATTTTTGGCCAGCACCTTCTCTACCATTGTTGTCCCAATCATGATCTGGCTTGCCATTACCGTATATCAATGGGTACACCGGGATGATCCTGATACGAGTGCTGCGAATAAGGATGATCCTGATACCAACGATACAAATGTGGATGATCCTGAAATGAATGGTACTAATATGGAGGATTCTGATAAGAATGCTTCCGCCAGCTCAGAGCCTCCGGAAGCTGAAGCGTAAAAGGATATTAGATATAAAAGATACAAGGGGCTGTTACAGCCCCTTGTTCTATTCAGCCCTCCTCTTTGGCTTCGTTTTTTATTCTCTGCAAATGCTCCTGAATTTTGACCTCATAGCCTTGATCTGATGGTATATAGAATACCTGGTCCTTGAATTCATCCGGTAGGTACTGCTGCTCCACATAATGATTCTTATAATTGTGAGCATATTTATAACCAAGTCCATGACCAAGCTGTGCTGCCCCCTTATAATGGGCATCCATCAGATAAGCAGGTATTGTTGCTGTCTTATGTTTAGCCACCAGCTCCATAGCGGCTGAGATTGCATTGACCGCCGAATTGCTCTTGGGTGCGCAAGCCACATAGGCTGCTGCCTGTGCCAATACAATCTGAGCCTCAGGCATCCCCAGTCTCTCCACTGCCAGGGCTGCAGCAGTCGCTACCACCAGCGCATTGGGATCGGCATTGGATACATCCTCCGATGCACAGATCATTATTCTTCTGGCAATGAAGGCTACCTCCTCGCCGGCATAAAGCATTCTTGCCAGATAATAGATTGCAGCGTCCGGGTCAGAACCTCTCATGCTCTTAATAAAGGCCGATATGGTATCATAATGGTTGTCACCGTCTTTGTCATATTTTAGTACTCTCTTCTGAATGCATTCGGAAGCAACAGGCAGGGTAATATGAATCTTCCCGTCCTCCGACCGCTCTGTGGTCAGAATTCCTATTTCAATGGCATTCAGGGCTGCTCTGGCATCTCCGTTGGCCATATCTGCCAGAAAATCCAGCGCTTCTTCATCAATTACCGCATTATAAGCACCCATTCCCCGATCACGATCATAGACGGCGCGACTGATCAAGGTCATAATATCCTTCTTCTCCAGCGGTTTTAATTCAAAGATAATAGAACGTGACAGTAAAGCCGAATTCACTTCAAAGTAAGGATTCTCCGTGGTGGCTCCAATCAGAATGACTGTCCCATCCTCCACAAAAGGAAGCAGATAATCCTGCTGCCCTTTATTAAAGCGGTGTATCTCATCGATAAAAAGAATGGTCTTTTTCCCATATCTGCCCAGGTTATTCTTGGCCTCTTCAATCACTGCCTCCATATCCTTTTTCCCGGCAACAGTGGCATTAATCTGTGTGAAATTCGAGCTGGTGGTACCTGCGATCACCTTAGCCAGGGTTGTCTTGCCGGTTCCGGGAGGGCCATAGAAGATAATGGAGCTGAGCTTGTCCGCTTTGATAGCACGATAAAGCAGCTTGTCCTTCCCAATAATATGCTCCTGACCCACTACCTCATCCAGGGTTACCGGCCGCAGCCTGGAGGCCAGAGGAGCTTCTTTTTTCATTGTATTATCCCTCATATAGTCAAACAAATCCATATTTATAACCATACCCTTCTTCATAACATGCAGACTTTGGTCATAAGTCAAAGCTGCATGTAATTATCCTGATTTTGAAAAAAGTATAATAAGACTTTAAATAACACTACTTTAACTTGAAAATCCGGCAAATTTGTGCATAATAAAATGGTAAACACAAAGCATTTGCTTAAATAAGAAAGCATAAAACACAGAAAGAGTGTAACATACATGAAGCATGCAGCACGCCAGCAGGGTGTAACACACAGGATGTATGTCACGCAAGGAGTGTGCAACATATGAATATTCCAAAGGATCCTTATATTTTATTAAGCTATATTAATACCATGTTAAGAGATAAATACACTAGCCTGGAGGATTTGTGTTCCAGTCTAAATGTTGAGCAAGCACAAATAGAACAGGCTCTGAAGAACATCGATTATGTCTATGACAGAAAGCTGAACCGTTTTATTACTATATAATAACTACTGGCTCATCATAATTACCGACTCTTTCTTAGCTTCCAATGTCTTACCAGTATACCAAGCAGGCTAAAGCAGATTGCACCAGCCGCCGCACCTATTGTATCAAGCAGAACATCCGATAGCTGACCGCTTCTTCCGGGCACAAAGGTTTGATGATATTCATCCGTGCAGGCATAGAGTCCGGCGATTAGGATAGATAAGAGCAAGCCATAGCTTACCTTGGTTTTAATGACACGGCAGTGAAGGGCTATGGCTGCTGCCAGCAGGGCATATTCGATAAAATGTGCTGTTTTACGAACAATATGATCAATTCTATCAAGCAGTTCTGCTTCTGCAGTATCAGGAACATAATCCACGATCTGCTCATAAGCACTTAGCACCACCTTAGAGATTGCCAGGCTGCTTTTACCGGAAACTTCTGCAGGCTTAGCAGAGAACAAGAAAATCATCAGCATGATCAAGGCTGCTGGCATCCAGGAAATATATTTAATTTGCATAAAAATTACTCCATAACATTGATTGAATACTTATTATCATAGCATATCAGAAATTGCATTGCAAACATTCCATCAGAAAGGGGGCCTACAAATGAAGGAAGCCTTTCGTACTGTTTATGAAGGTGGAATCGGTGAAGTTATCGTGAAGAAATCCAGATTCATTGCCACCGTCCGACCGGTTGAACAGGAAGAAGCCGCCATCCAATTCATTGAGGAAATGAAGAAAAAATATTGGGATGCAACCCATAATTGCTCCGCCTATGTCATTGGTACAGACAATCCACTGATGAGATGTTCGGATGACGGAGAGCCCAGTAAGACAGCCGGAAGACCCATGCTTGATATACTTCTGGCACATGAACTTACAAATATAGCTGTCGTGGTTACCCGATATTTCGGTGGTACATTGCTTGGTACCGGAGGGCTGGTAAAGGCATATCAATCCGCAACACTTGAGGGTTTAAATCAAAGTATTCTGATCACCAAAGAACTGGGTAATAAAATCCATCTGACTACAGATTATAATATGATTGGTAAGATACAATATTACATCAGTCAGGAAGAATTGACGCTTCTTTCCTCAAACTATACAGACATTGTTGAACTGGCGCTTTTAATCCCTCCCAGCAAATATGGGGCATTTACAAAAAAAATAGCTGAACTCACGAATGGTTCAGCCATTTTAAATAATTTTGGGCAGGTATACTTCACAAGCATAAATGGTGAAGTTAAATTATTTTAATACCCTGCTTCTGTCGGTGATCGTAAAGTTAGAATGCAATGCCCCATGCTTTGTATTCTAATTTTACAATGTGAATTATGTATTTAATTCACTGTAAATTATGATTTTCAATTCACTGTGAATTATGCTTTTTAATTCACATACATCCTTCAGTTACAAGCTCATCCACGATTTCAACCATGGAGATCGGTGTTACTTCATGTAAGTATAGCTTCTTTATCATTGATATCACTGTTTCTTTAGAGGCTGAAATACCACTAATTTCCTCGGTTTCAACACTTCCCTCCAAATACTTCGTGATCTTAGCCCCATAATAAGGGGTCTTTTGATCTGATTCAGAAGTTATCTCCGTCAGTGAGTAATCAAGCTGCATACTTCTCGCATCTTCAAGTAACACATTGTTGCTGAACAGTAACTGTACTTGTTTCATTTTTAGTACCCCCACATTAATATATTAAGAAAATTGCTGACAATTTTCATTATACACAGTTAATTTATCAAATTAAAGTCATTTTTAGCGCACCAAGTACATGTCTTCTTTATATTTCGACACAAGTACACATTTTGTGTATGCAAAATTGAATAATTTTATTATTTCATTAGTTTTCATGAAGAAATTTAATAATAAATATTTGAAATAGTAATAATATACTGTTTTATGTTGTTTATTTTTCATAAATGTGTAGTATATATATTTCTACAGCGTTTATGATTGGTAATATATGGGGCTCATATGAAATTTAACTTTATTTTAGCGAAAAAGTTTGCTATACTGTTCACGTACAGGCAGGGTAGAGTCTCGCAAATGAATGCGATTCCATAACCTGCAATAGGTATACAGGTTAAATGTCCTGCAAATCAGGCAGCCTATATCCTGCTTTGCAGAGTTGTTACTCTGCAAAGCAGACAAGGGGAATTGGATCAGCTATGGAAAATCCCCTTATTAATATTTCTGCCTGGACATAATGGAGGTTTATATGGATTACAGTAAACGAGGAATTGAACAAAAACAGCAATATATAAAATCAACTTCAAGACGACTGGTATCAAAGACTCGAATAACTCTTTTCCGTTTATGTGTGGTATTTATCGTTTTCGTGGCAATCGTAGGCTCAGTTGCCGCTTACGGATTAGTGAAAGGCCTGATCGACAGCGCACCGGATATTTCCCAGATCAATGTTGTCCCTACAAGCTACTCAACCACAATCTATGACAAAGACGGCAATGTTGTTGAATCCTTAGCGGGAGCTGAGGCGAACCGTGTTTATGTATCCTTGGAAGATCTGCCCGACTATGTGAAGTATACCTTTGTCAGTATCGAGGATGAACGTTTTTATGAACATGATGGTATTGATGTCAAGGGTATCGTCAGAGCCGCTGTACTAGGTTTAAAAAGCGGCAATTTCAGTCAAGGCGGCAGTACGATTACACAGCAGCTGCTTAAGAATCAGGTATTCAACGGAGGCAGGGAATCAGCCTTCATCGACAAGGCTAAGAGAAAGATACAGGAACAGTATCTGGCTATTCAGCTGGAAAATCAGCTGGATAAGGAAACCATCCTTGAATATTACCTGAATACCATTAACTTGGGCTCCGGAACCTGGGGAATTCAGACCGCAGCCAGACGCTATTTTAATAAGGATGCAAAAGAACTTACCCTGTCTGAGGCAGCCACTATCGCAGCCATCGCCCAATTACCGGTATATCGAAATCCGATTACCCATCCTGATAGGAATGAAGAACGCCGCAACGAGATCTTAAAGGAAATGCTGGAGCAGGGTTATTGCTCCCAGGAGGAATATGATGAAGCTATGGCTGACGAGGTGTATTCCCGTATCCAGACTGTAAATGAAGAACAGGGAGAGACCTCCTATTACAGCTACTTCACTGACGAGTTAATTGAGCAGGTACTGGAAGATCTGCAAACCAAGCTTGGCTATACCCAGGCAGAGGCTTCCACACTGCTGTACAGCGGTGGATTAAGTATTTATTCAACTCAGGATTCTACCATTCAACGCATTTGCGATGAAATATTCTCCGATGAGAGTTATTTCCCTGAAATCGGAACCTCTTACTGGGAGCTGACTTATGCATTATCCATACAGAAAAATGATTCCGCCAAGACAACCGTTCACTATCACAGCAATGATCTTCTGGAGTATTTTAAAGACTTTAAAGACCCGGATAAACTGTATGTGGATGATAATGGCAGCAAATTCTCACTGCTCTTCCTGGATAAAGAGGATATGCAGAAGAAGATCGATGAATTCCGCAATGCAATGGTAGAAACCGGTGATACGATCCTTGGCGAAAAGATAACCATGACCATTCAGCCACAGACATCCTTTGTTGTTATGGATCAGCATACCGGTCATGTTGTGGCAATTGAAGGTGGCCGCGGTGAGAAGACCGGTAACAGAACCTTAAACCGGGCTACCAATACTACCCGTCAGCCCGGCTCCACTTTTAAGGTATTATCCACCTACCTTCCGGCATTGGATCTCAGCGGTTTTACACTGGCCAGTGTTCAGGATGATGCCGGCCCCTATTATTACCCTAACAGCACGAAGGAGGTAAATAACTGGACCTCCACCAAGAAATATAATGGCTTAACCACCATGCGTGAAGCCATCTATAATTCCATGAATATCGTAACTGTAAAGACCTTGGTTGAAGTAACTCCTGAGTTAGCTTATGACGAGCTTTTAAAGCTTGGCTTTACTACCCTGGTAGACTCAAGAAAAGAAAGTGATGGGCGTGTTGTTTCCGATATTAATCACCCTATGGCACTCGGCGGTCTGACCGATGGTGTTACTAACCTGGAATTAACCGCTGCCTATGCTGCCATTGCAAATAAGGGTATTTATACAAAGCCCATCTTCTACACCAAGATCCTGGATCATGATGGCAAGGTATTAATCAACAATGAGCCTGAACGCCAGCAGGTTATGAAGGAATCCACAGCCTTCTTGCTGACCAGTGCTATGGAAGATGTTGTTAAGAAAGGTACCGGTACCAATCTGAGGCTGTCAATTGACATGCCTGTTGCGGGTAAGACCGGTTCCACCTCCGACTACAATGATTTATGGTTCTCCGGTTACTCACCCTATTATACCGCGACTGTCTGGTCAGGCTTTGACAATAACCGCAGCCAGGTTGACAAGACCTATAATCGAAAGATCTGGAAAACGATTATGGAACGAATTCATACAGAGCTAAACCTGGAGACCAAGGACTTTGACCAGCCCGATACCGTTGTCACAGCAAAAATCTGTACCAAGTCAGGAAAGCTTGCTGTGGAAGGCTTATGTGACCACTATCTTGGCGGCAACACGGTTAAGGTTGAATACTTTGCTAAGGGTACAGAACCTACCGAGAAATGTGATATTCACGTAAAAGCAGCAATCTGTACTGAGTCAGATGCCTTGGCAACTGAAAATTGTCCTGCTCACTTAGTAGAAGAAAAAGTATTTTTAAATAAAACAGAAACAAGTGTAACAGCTGATACACCTTTTCTGTATCCCAGCAAAACCTGTACCATCCATAAAGCAGGGTCTGTACAGACTCCTACAACACCGGTAACTCCCACAACACCGACAGTACCTGCTACGACAACGCCAACGGATGGCAGTGAGTACGAGGACGACTCTCTCTACCAGGATGATCCGCTCTATGAAGATGAGAACATCATAACCTGGCATTAAAGAATAGTTCTGGGAAAGTATGAATGAAACTAGGAACGGAGAGCAGTAAAGGGACTGAAGTTGTTCCTGTGAAATTTAAAGACCGCGATCTCTTGCACTAAGCTCATAGAAGGCAGTAATAAAAAATAAGATTACATTCGACTTAACGAGTACGGGTCCAGCGCATATGCACCTCCATGTGCAATGCGCTTCTCGCCGCCATCCATGTCGGCTCGCCCCTTTGATTGTATCTAATTTTTATTACTGCCTTTCTCTGCGCTAAGTACAAGTACGATCTTGTCACATAATTTCACAGGAACAACTTCAGCCCTTCTTCTTCTCTCCTGTCTTTGACTGGATTTATGTAGAAACACATGTCTGAGAAGTTTCCTGTAGACTTGCCCATTCAGGAAGCATGCTTAGTATAGCAAAATACAAATGAACTAAGTAAATTGGTATGATTTATTATTAGCGTTATAAAAAGAACCCTAAAACACAAATTAATTTATTCAAATATTAAGTAAATATCATTGTTATTCACAGACAGGAGGCAGGGGCAGGGTTTGAAGTAAGCGGTTTGAAAGCATCAGACAAGATCGTGATTGTTCTCAAGGGAGAAGAAGCAGACATAAAAATGCGTCAAAACCGAGGGAAATCAGGCCATGGACGGCCTGATAAGCCGTACTGAACATGGATGTTCATGTACGGCGTGCCCGTACAGTTAAGATAAACTACACTCGCATTTTTATGTCTGCTTCTTCTTCCTCTAGAACAATAGATCGCAGTCTTTGATTTTCAAACGGCTTACCTCAAACCCTTCCCCTGCCTCCGTCCATTAGTTAACCACGTCCCTTAGTTAACCAATTATAATCCTTAACTCTTCATCTTGGAGTTAAAGAACCATGACGCAATGTAGCTAAAGATCAGGGCCGAGGAGATTCCCACGGCAGAGGAGGTGAATCCGCCTTTGAAGATCCCGATGAAGCCATCCTTATCCACTGCCTCCTTCACACCCTTGAAGAGGACATTTCCAAAGCCGGTTAAGGGTACGCCTGCTCCGGCACCTGCCCACTGGGCAAAGGGTTCATATATCCCCACTGCTCCTAGTACCGCACCGGTGCAAACCAGAATTACCATGACCCTGCCGGGAAGCAGCTTTGTATTATCAAGTAAAATCTGAACTACCGCACAGATTGCACCACCAACCAAAAAAGCTTTCAGATATTCCATAGTCCTTATCTCCTTTCTACCATCACTGCATGAGCGATACATGGTATGGTATTGCCTTCATTAAAGCTTACCTGGGACAAGAGTGCCCCTGTAGGAACAAATAATACCCGCTTCCAGGCTCCTTCCCTAAGCTGCTTGCAGATATAGGCTCCAAAGGTGATAGCGGAGCATCCGCAACCGCTGCCGCCTGCATGGGTATCCTGATCCTCCTGATTAAATATCTCGATACCACAGTCCATGTGATTGGATGAAATATCATAATTCTTCTCTTTTAACATATCGATCAATATCTTCTGACCCACATAACCCAAATCACCGGTAATAATTTTATCATAATAGGAGGGATCAATTCCAAAATCCTCAAAATTCTGCTTAATGGTCTCATAAGCTGCAGGCGCCATGGCTGCACCCATATTCATTGAATCCTTGATACCATAGTCTACGATCTTTCCTATGGTAGTACCGGCCACCACAATACTTGCATTCATATTTTCGCCCTGGGTATTGCTATTGGCCAGAATTACCGCACCACTTCCTGTCACCGTCCAGCTTGCCGAATAGGGCCGCTGATTGCCATAATCAAGAGGGAAGCGAAATTGCTTCTCTGCTCCCGCAAAATGACTTGAAGTAACCGCCATGACTTTATCGGCAAAGCCCCCGTCTACCAGAATCGAACCAATTGCCATGCCCTCACCCATGGTTGAGCAGGCACCAAATATTCCAAGCATGGGTATTTCAAGCTCAGCTACACCAAAGGAGGTTGCAATAAGCTGGCCCAGTAGATCACCTCCCACCAGATAACGTATATCTGAATTTTGAAGACCCGCTTTTTCCAGAGCTTTCACAGCAGCCTTCCTCATAAATTCACTTTCTGCTTCCTCCCAGGTCTGCTTGCCCACCAGCGGATCCTGTTCTACCACATCAAACAGCTGTCCCAGAGGGCCTTCTCCTTCTTTCTTACCTGCTATGGATGAGGCTGCCAGAATATAGGGAGGATTGGCAAACTTCAGGCTTTGCTTTCCCATTATTTTTGTTTGATTAGTATCCATCTCTGATATATTTCCCTCCATTCCTATTCATTCTGATCTAAATAAGGTACTTCGTGTGAATTTATAAAATCCTGCTTTTACTTATGACACTACACCCACTTGTTTTAATATATAATAAATCAACCCCAGTACCCACGAGGTAAAAATACCATATAGAATGACTGGTCCGGCGATCGTGAATATCTTACAGCCAATACCAAAGACCTGGCCCTCTTTTTTATACTCCACCGCCGGTGCCACTACGGAATTGGCAAAACCGGTAATCGGGACAAGGGTTCCGGCTCCACCGAACTTTGCGAGTTTTTGATAGATGCCCAGACTGGTGAGCAGGATAGATAAGAATACCAAGGTGACTGTATTATAAAGCTTTGCAGTCTCCTTATCCGCACCCATGGACGTATATAACATAATAAATGCCTGTCCAATGGTACAAATAATACCACCAATTAAGAAGGCCTTCAGCATGTTCTTTAATACACTGAACTTTGGAGTATTCTCCTTCACATATTGGCTATAAGCCTCATTTCGCTTTTGTTTATCCTGTTCCTGAACAACCTTGGATATGGATTCTTTCTTTTGATCTGCCATGTTATGCCTCCTTTACTCTTCCATACCTCAGATGATAAAATGACCTACAGTGTCCACCCATGATTTTACCAGGGTTCCGTCGAAGTCCTCCGACTTATCACCGGTAAATAGCCTGACACATACAACAATGATGACTGCCACAACTATGATGCAGGTGGCAATTACAAAAATCCTTTTTTTCGTTGACATAGCTTCATCCCTCTCCAACTACTCTTGTTGGCAAGTATGTCCGGCTTCTTTGGACATACTGAATAAAAAAGAGTTCCGCTTGCGAAACTCACATGCCGAGCACGGTACACGACAGCGAACACAAACATTACGTGTGAGTGCGCTTCCTGCCCGGAGGCTTTTTATCGGATAGAGAACATCGCAGAAGTTTCTGGCCGATAAAAAAGCATCAGATTACTATCTGATGCTTTCTTCATGATTTACTCTTATTATGTGGAATAGTATTGATAACTATTCAAAATGTAGCATTATTACAGGCTTGACCTATTTGTTACTCTTCTTAATCATAATATCCTAATAAAACTTCATTCCTATTATCATAATACTAATTCATAATACTAAGCGCCAAGCTTTTCTCTCATAATCTTTAAAATTCGTTTTTCCATTCTGGATACCTGGACCTGTGATATTCCAAGCTCTTTTGCGATATCCGTCTGTGTTCTATCTTTAAAGTATCGAAGCTTGATAATTTCCTGCTCCTTCTCATCTAAGGATGCGATGATCTCCCGCAGGGCAAGCTTATCTACTAAGTTTTCACTTTCATCCTTGGTTTCTGCTAACTTATCAATCAGATAGATTGGACTTCCATCTCCCTGATAAATGGTCTTATATAATGATTCTACTTCTGCACCGGTTTCCAGTGCCATAATGATCTCATCTTTATCAATATTCAGCTCTTCTTCAATTTCATCCAAAGTCGGTTCCCTGCCATGCAGATTGCCGAACTTTTCCCTTACAATTTTGATTTTTGATGCTGTCTCCTTCAGTGATCGGCTGACCTTGATCATACCGTCATCCCGCAGGAAGCGTTTTATCTCACCGGTAATCATAGGCACTGCATAAGTTGAAAACTTCACCTCATAAGTTGCATCAAACTTATCAATTGCCTTGATCAGCCCGATACTGCCAATTTGAAACAGATCTTCCATTTCATGACCACGATTGGCAAATCTTCGGACAATACTCCATACCAGCCCCACGTTCTCGGTAACAACCCTGTCCCTGGCTTCACGATCACCTTCCTTGGACAGTCTGATTAATTCAAGCGTATCCACATTCATACCCTTATGATCATAGTCTTTGATGATAAATGGCATCTTCTTGCCAGACTACTCACACTACTCCCTTCTAATAACCTGATATATTTAACGGGACCATTTATACCACTTTTTGATTGGCTTCCTGTGTATACTCTTTCACTTTGTCAATCTTCCCCACTTTTTTTCTCATCCGTACCAGGGTTCCCTTCCCCAGCTCTGATTCCACCTCCAGATCATCCATAAAGGCCTCCATAAAGGAAAAACCCATACCGGAGCGTTCCAGTTCTGGTCTGGTGGTATAGAGCGGCTCCATGGCCTTCTCAATGTTTTCAATTCCAACTCCCTCATCCTGAATTTCAACCGTCAGCTCATTTCCGCTGATAATGCAATGCATCCTGATCTTACCGATGGTGTTCATATAACCATGGATGATAGCATTGGTTACCGCTTCGGACACAGCTGTTTTTATATCAGCCAGCTCCTCTATGGTTGGATCCAACTGCGTAGCAAAGGCAGCAACAACTGTCCTTGCAAAGCTTTCATTCTGGGACTTACTTTCAAACTCCAATGTCATTTCATTCTTATCCATCATTTTGATACCTTATCCCCTTTCCTTCTGATTGCTTGTGTAGCCTATGAACTCTGCATGGTTTTCAGTGCAGCTTCGACAGTATCATATTTGTCAATAATCTTATAAAGACCAGATAATCGGAATATCCGGTCAACGGTTGAACTCACACCAGCTACCGCAGTCTTGCCCCCTATAAAGATAACCTTGCGATACCTGCCCATGATCACACCTATTCCTGCACTGTCCATAAATCCTGCATCGGAAAAGTCGAAGATAATGTGTTTAATATTATTACGGTCGATCAGCTTATCCGCCTTCTCCCTAATGCGCAGTGCATTGTGGTGGTCCAGCTCCTTACTCAGACGAATGACCAGACATCTTTGATAAATGTCATAGGTCACTCCGTCTTCATTGATACTTTGGCTGCCATGATTTAGTTTTCTAGCATCCTGCATAAGTAAAATTCCCTCCTGTCTCTATTAAGTATTGCATAAGCTTTTACTGCTTCCCATATTCAGGCAACGAAAAAAAGACCTTTTATGGAATGGCCTATGCTGCTTTTAACAGCCTTTGGCCATTCATCATGAAACGTCTTTCTTTCAAAGCACCTTATCTTAAGTTCCTTCAATGTTTATCCGCAACCATTATCAGCAAGTGATTGCCTTAATGGGTATTTCAATAACTACAGTTGTGAGCCTGATTACTCTGTAACTTGCTTCAAAAAATCCTTCGCATCAGAGTAACGATCGGAATCTGAAAAATCCGTTATTACAATATTGTAATACAAAGCAGCGTTTTCCTTATCATCCATGCGATGATAGCTTCTTGCAATAAAGTAAACGGCATCCTCATCGGTAGGGTCAAGTGCCATTGCCTTCTTAAGCTCAACCAGTGCTTCCTCATATTTCTTAGCACTGTATAAATCATGACCCTTATCATAGTGCTTCTTCGCTGCTTCAGGATAAGCAACCGCACGAATATCGGCAAGTAAGGCCTGTACATTGCTATTGTCAAGCTTGCTGTCTTCAATCGTAAGCAAGACATCAGCCACGGCATCATAATCGCGATTACGCTCCGACTTCTTAAGCTCCGCCAGATACAGCTGTACTGCCTGGAATACAGGATCAAAGAGACCTGTTTTATCCTCCGGTATTTCGATATTATCAATCTGAGCCTGCAGCTCCTCTACCTGCTTTTTCTGATTAGCCAGATCCGTTTGCAGATTGGCTATGGTATGATCCTTCTCTTCCAATTGCGCACTAATGGTGCCATAATCCACTGTGTCCTGATTTTGATTCGATTGGTTCTTCTTAATGGTTGGCAATACAAGGACTGCCATAACCGCAAGTCCGATGATTACACCAATCACCAGATTTACAAAGAGCATGATATTGGGCTTGTCCTCCCGGTAGGAGGAAATCGGCATGATCGCACTTACCCCTGTAGTCTCAGCCTCCGGATTACTGTCCGGATCCTTGCTTGGAGCTTCCTGCTCATTGATTTCCTTCAGGTAGCGTAAGGTTGTGGTATTGGATACATCAATCTTTAACGCTTTGCTCAGATATTTTTTTGCTTTCTCATTATCCTTCAACTGCATATGAAGAAGCGCCAATAAATGATATGCCCTGATAAAACGAGGGTTTAAGTTTACGACCTTCTTCAATTGAATAATGGATAAATCACCGCTGCCCTGCTTCGCAAGGGTTAATGCGGTATTATATCTTTTAATAGCCTGATTTAGTGCATCCAGCTTGGTTGGATTGGATTGCACCTTATTAATGTACTCGTCTGCATCGTTATCCTCCGGTTGAAAATGCCTGCTGATTACCCATTCACTGAGGGCTGCAACAGTTTCACCCATTTCAAAATAGATGAGTCCCAGTAGATTTCTGGCCTTGGTATTCATTTTATTTAGTTCAAGGCTGTTTTTCAAAGCGATAATCGCACCGGATAGATCCCGTACCTTCGCTCTTGCTAAGCCATTGTTATAATGTTCATTGGACGCTCTGTAAATCCGGCGATAAATTGTCATGTCTGTACCGCAACGGTCACAGCGTGTCTTCTTGTCCGACATATTACTTCCGCAATTCGGGCAAATCATATCATTCCCACCTGCCTGCTCTAATCTCAACGTTTATTAACCTGACTGTCCTATGGCAGCCACTACTTTTCCTTTTTACCTTTCAAAATTTCCTTTAAGATATCAGCAACATCTGTTAAATCATTGCTGTTAATGACATCTTCTGCTTGTTCGATTTCAAGACTCGGCTGAAACTTCTCGATTTCCTCATCAAAATTTATCATAGATATCTCCATTCCTTTTCCAGTATTACATAAACTCACAGTTTGCACATATCTTAGATCACATTAGTTGTGGAAAATCCTTGCCCTAACTATCATCATACTATAAAAATTGGAAAAATCAAGGACTTCTGCACACCTTTGGGAAAAATATTATAAATATTATACCTTATTGTTTGATATTTATCAATGTATTTCCCTCCTTAGCAGCCATAAGATATGGGTTCGGGATGGAAAAATGTCTTGTTCTTTCCTGGCTGGCTTTGCATTTAAAGCCAGAAAATGGTATAATTACCTCGCCTGCGCATGTGCTGTTCATTTTTATCATATAATAAAATGAATAGCATAAAAAGAGGACGCCACATACTATACCTGTCGGTATCATGTGACCTCCTCAGAGCTGTAGAATTGACAAATTTAGATAATAATGTTAGTGTGATTTAATAAATCGACCCTTTATCACAGAAGGAGATTAGTATGGGAACCATCAAAGCCACGCTTCGTGTCATCAGTCTGCTATCCAGGAAAATCAGGGATGATCATGTAGCTGCCTATTCTACCCAGGCTGCTTTCTTTATCATCATCTCTTTTTTCCCTTTTATCATGTTCTTTTTGAGCATCCTGCAGTTTATCCTGCCTTATGT
>JAJUHH010000019.1 GCA_029267975.1 Clostridiales bacterium | reverse complement strand
TCATATGAGACTTCGGGGCGCAGATTGGAATGATGCCCTGGACATGGCTAAGGAGCGGGGAGAAAGCGTAGCCTTTACGGCCCTCTATGGAAGCAACCTGGAACAGATGGCTGAGCTGGTGCTTCAGCTTAAGGAAACAGGTGTGACAAAGCTGTCCCTCTTTGCAGAGCTGGAGCTCTTACTGGCAGATAATACCCTTCTTTATGAGGATATCGCCGGCAAGCAGGAGCTGCTTAAGAATTATTGCTATCGTGTACGGAGCGGATTATCCGGTGAAAAACTTGAGATTTCCAGTGAAGAGCTGGCAGCTAATCTTAAGAGCAAGGCTGCATGGATCAGGCAGCATATCCGCGATACGGAATGGATCAGCAATAAGGATGGTTATTCCTGGTTCAACAGCTACTATGACAATCATGGCAGACGGGTGGAAGGTGATTTTGACAGCGGTGTAAGAATGATGCTGACCGGACAGGTATTTGCCATAATGTCAGGGACTGCAGATGAGCAACAGGTGGAGGAGATCGTTCGGACAGCAGATACTTACCTGTATGAGGAGGCCATTGGTGGCTATAAGCTAAATACGGACTTCCATGAGGTGAAGGATGATTTGGGTCGTATGTTTGGCTTTGCCTATGGACATAAGGAAAATGGAGCAGTATTCTGCCATATGGTGGTGATGTATGCCTACGGATTATATCAGAGAGGCTTTGTGAAAGAGGGCTATAAGGCGATCCATACCTTATACAAGCATAGCAGCGACTTTGAGAAGAGCAAAATCTATCCGGGCATTCCTGAATATTTCGGAAGAAATGGCAGGGGGCTCTATCATTATCTTACCGGTTCTGCCAGCTGGATGCTGCTGACCGTATTGACAGAGATGTTTGGTGTCAAGGGAGCGATGGGCAATCTTCTGCTGGAACCCAAGCTTGTACAGTCACAGTTTGACCAGGAACATAAGGCTTCTGTTACCTTCCATTTTGCTGACCGAAAGTTTACAGTCAGCTATGAGAACAAGGAAAGGAAAGAATATGGCGCTTATGAGATTGGGCGTATTCTGCTTGATGGGGCTGATTATCCGCTGAAGGAGAAGAAAGCTTGTATTACTCGTGAGGTCATTGAAGCTTTGGAGCAGGACAAGGAGCATACCATTCATGTAGAGTTAGTGTGAGAAAGCTTCGTGTGTGAAACTTAGTGTGGGAATACTTGGTGTGAGAATACAGAGTTATTACTACATGAGTTTTTACTACATAGAGTTATTACTGCATAGGGTTGTTTTTGCATAGAGATAATCTCATATATTGAAATAAACGCATAATATATGCGGAAATGAGGACTAGGATGAAAAAAGAATATATAGACATAACTTCCTATGAGGGAGAAGGCTATGTGCCCATGATTGACTATGGTGCATGGCGGGTAGCGATCCTTCGCTATTGTGAGGAGCTGGAGCTTCAGAATCTGGAGACCATGCAGAAGCATAATGAGA
Organism: Clostridiales bacterium; assembly: GCA_029267975.1. Taxonomy (GTDB): domain Bacteria; phylum Bacillota; class Clostridia; order Lachnospirales; family Lachnospiraceae; genus Mobilitalea. Next base: position 14,015 of record JAJUHH010000019.1, on the reverse strand, counting down.
CGGATGAAGTATTTGTACTACTCAGTGGCAATTGCACTCTCTTCACCGGCGGCAGTAAGGATACCATAGAGGAAATTGATGCAGTGGCTATGGAGCCTTTAAAGCTTTACAATGTTAAGAAGGGGGTTTGGCATACCCATACCCTTGATAAGGAGGCTTCCGTGCTCATCGTTGAAAATGTTGATACCAATGACAGTAATTCTCCTAAGGCGCTTATGACCCAGGAACAGATTAGGATGCTGCGGGATGCCTACCATATGCAAAAGTAGGGATTACCATATCAGCTTTGGAGAGCTCCATTCATAGCATAAAAGGTATTGATATGCAACTCCTATGAATATATTGTAATGATGATTTTCTGGAGCGTCTTGTATGGATAATGTTAGATATTTTAATCCCGATGACATAAATGTACCTAAAGGGTATCAAATCGAAGTTTATATTACAGGTCTGGATGCACCAATCGGAATGGTATTTGATCGAAATGGAGATCTGATTATTGCTGAGTCGGGATATTTTTCAGGCAAGCCCAGAATTTATCGCTTACATATGGGAGAATTTCAGATCATAGCAGAAGATTTTGATGTACCGCTGACTGGAATCAATGAAATAAATGGCAGGCTTTATGTATCAAACGGCTGCCATATCTCAGTGGTAGACTGGGATGGTATTAAGTATAATATCATCTCAGGTCTGCCGTGCATGGGGGATTACGGCTGCAGTAAGGTTGTGCTGGGTAACGACGGAAAGATCTATTGGGGACAGGGAACAGCAACCAATTCCGGCGTTGTGGGCCCTGATAATAAATGGGTTAACCGCTGTGCCCATTTTTGCGATTCCCCAGGAACCTATGTTATCTTAAATGGTCAGAATTTTGAAAGCAGGAATATGCTGATACTGGAGGAGGAGCCAACCCTGACAGGAGCATTTTCACCCTACAGTGTACCCAATCAGCCCTATGAGGTGCGAAAATCCAATGTCAAAGCCAATGGAAGTATCTTAAAGGCTAATCCTGACGGAACCGATATTGAGATGGTTGCCTGGGGGCTTCGCTTTCCGGCCGGTATTCATTTTGATAATAATTACAGACTGTTTGTTACCAATCAAGGCTATGATGACAGGGGCAGTCGCCCCATTGTGAATGCTCCGGATGAGTTTCTGCTGATACAGCCGAATTTATGGTATGGGTGGCCGGACTTCGCCGGAGGTGAACCGGTCACCTTATCCAGATTTCGGCCGGAAGGAGGGAAGCAGCCGGAGTTTTTGCTGACTAATCATCCAAGTATTCCGCGGCCTCCATTTGCCTTACTCCCCCCGCATTGCGCCGTTATGGGCTTTGATTTTAATTATAATTCTAATTTTAATTATTATGGAGATGCTTTTATTGCGGAGCATGGGGATATTATTGTAACCACGGACGGAACACCTACACCCTATGCCGGCTTTGGACACAGGGTTTCAAAGCTTGATATGAGCAGCGGCTTAGTCACTACCTTTGCCATCAATAAATCAGGATATCCCTCCTCGATCAGCAGAGAAGGCGGTTTCGGACATCCGGTTGATATCTGTTTTGGCCCGGAGGGAGCCATGTACATTCTGGATACCGGTCTATATCAAGGCTATCCGCCTTTTGACTATCTGCCGAATACGGGTGCAGTCTGGAGAGTTACCAGGACCCAGTGAAGGAAGAGGCTGCTTCACAACACAATGGAATGTGTAAAAAAGGGCTGTTGCAAAATATAGGTTATTAAGGAAGGGACGAATAACATGCATCCCTCACACACAGATTGCCGGACATCTTATTGTTTTGTATGTCATATGATCAAACAATTCATGTAAATATAATTGTCTACATAAATTGTTTGCTCCTGACATAGCAAAACAACAATCTGTTCCGTCAAACAGTGCATGATGGGATGCGTGTCATCCGTCCCTTCCTGCTTCTCTATGTGATGCAGCAGTCCCATTCTTTCGATTTTACGTAATGTTATAGACTCTTCCTAATGACTTATATCTTTCAACATTTATATACCGCATCATTTACGCGCATAGCTTTTCTATTTCCTCACCGCTTAAGGCTTCCTTCTCCAGAAGCTCGGCGGTGATTTTTTCTAACAGAGGCAGCTTCTCTGACATTAGCTTCTTTGTCTCTGCATAGAGCTCAATCATCTGAGATCTGCATTTTGCGATTAACTGGTTGTCATGCCCTTCCCCAAATACCTCCATACTAAAGAGACCCATCTCCTCATCCATTCCGAATTTATTGATGTAGTCCAGAATCAGCTGGGAGGCCTTTTGGATATCGTTGCTGGCTCCGGTGGTGATATTCTCTTCTCCAAAGATCAGCTCCTCTGCAATACGGCCTGCAAGCAGTACCTGAATATTGGCTCTTAACTGGCGCTTATTCTGGAACATGGTATCCTTGGGGATGCTTAGGTTAAAGCCTCCGGCACCTTTGACACTGGGAATAATGGTTACCTTAGAGATATAATGCTCCGGCAGGAGTAGGGTGGTTACCAGGGCGTGCCCTGCCTCATGGTAAGCGGTGATATTTCGCTCCAGGTCGGTGATATAGCTGCGGTCCTGCTTGGGAGCACCAGCGATGACCGTATAAAAGGCTTTGTCTATGTGCTCCTTGCGAATCACCTCATCCTGTTCATTGGCTGCATTAATGGCTGCTTCGTTAAGCAGATTTTCAAGCATTGCCCCACTAAAATATACCGTTGATTTGGCAAGGGCCTTCAGATCCACGTCATCAGCCAGGGGCTTTTTCTTAGCGTATAAGGACAGGATATGATGGCGGGCATTCACATCGGGCAGTCCGATCTCAATATGCCGGTCAAAGCGTCCAGGCCGGAGTAAAGCTTCATCTAAGGTATCCAGGCGATTGGTGGCACCGATGACGATAATCCCCTGATTGTCATGAAAGCCTGACATTTCCGTCAGCAGGGCATTCAGAGTCTGATCGCGCTCATCATTGCTGGCAGAGGAATTCCTTGCCCTCTGTTTACCGATGGCATCAATTTCATCAATGAAGATAACCGCCTTCTCGCTCTTTTTTGCCTTATTAAATAGGCTGCGGATACGGCTGGCACCGACACCCACATACATCTGCACAAAGTCGGAGCCGCTCATGGCATAAAAGGGGACATTAGCCTCTCCGGCAATCGCCTTGGCCATCAGGGTCTTGCCGGTACCAGGAGGTCCGTAAAGCAGAAGTCCCTTGGGCATCCTTGCGCCGACACTGGAATACTTCTCAGGATCTTTGATAAAGGCAATGATATCCTCAACCATGGATTTCGCTTCCACATTTCCTGCGACCTGAGCCAGAGTAATCTGTGGGTGATTGCTTTTGCTTGTCAGGGTACGCTTATTGGCATCCTTCACCAGATTACCGGTATTACCCCCGTTGCGGGCAAACCAAAAGACGCCTACCATAACGGCGCCAACCAGAAGGATCTTTAATATAGTTTCAGGAATGCTTTCCTGGCCATAATTTACCTTTACATTATGAAGCAGCAGAAATTCCGTGAAGTCCTCTGTCTGCGGGTTGGGTACGGTATAGATGGTATCCGCTTTGTTTTTTAAGGTTGCCTGAAAGGAATCAGCATTTTCCTTCAGGGTTACAGTATCAACCTGATTTTGATCAATTGCCTGCAAGAATTCAGGATAGGTCATTTCGCTTTTTGTTTGATTTAAGTAGTTATATCCCACAAAGCCTGTTGCAATCAACACTGTACAGACCGACAGTATCAGGATAATCTTTTTCATGTACCAACCTCCGATAAAAAATCAAGTCTTCACCACAGGAAAGGGGAAGCTTGATAGACAGTAGTAAAATGTTTACATAATTATGATTATATTGTAACAGAAATATTTCAAAATTCTAGAATTAAATAATGGAAAGTCTCCCTTGAATTATCCAGCCAGGCCTCCCCCGTACAGCGGACGCCTAGGACGCAAAGTAAAGCAAAATAGGGAGACATGCGGGCTATATTGCAAGGGCTAATTCCCCTCTTCAGATTTCTAAAAATTCTCTAAAATTCTTCTTGAATTTCCATAAAACCTGCTTTAATATTGTAGATTGGAGTCTGAATATTTGGAGGCATAGAAAGATGGAAAAATTAAAGCCGAAATTATTTTCGGTCATGAAAACTTACTCAAAGGAACAGTTGATCAAGGATATTGTTGCCGGTATTATCGTAGCGATTATAGCGCTTCCCTTATCCATTGCTCTGGCATTGGCATCCGGGGTAACACCGGAGCGGGGATTGTATACTGCTATAGTTGCAGGCTTTATCATATCCTTTTTGGGAGGTAGTCGTGTACAGATCTCAGGTCCAACGGCAGCCTTTGCCACCATCGTTGCAGGCATTGTGGCAGAGGACGGAATGTCCGGTCTGGCCCTGGCCACTATTATGGCTGGTATCCTCCTGATCATTATGGGATTATTAAGATTTGGAAGACTTCTTAAGTTCATTCCCTACACCATCACTACAGGCTTTACTCTGGGAATCGCAGTCACCATTTTTATAGGGCAGATTAAGGACTTTCTGGGGTTAACCTTCAAGTCTGCACCTGTGGAGACCCTGGAGAAATTAGCAGCCTGTGTGGAAAGCATCACAACTATTAATCTTCAGGCACTGCTCATCGGTGCTTTGTCACTTGCTATCTTGATTCTTTGGCCGAAGATCAATCGAAAGATCCCGCCGTCACTGATTGCGGTAATCGTTGCAGCAGCAGTAGTAAGGCTATTTCACATGGACGTAAATACCATCGGAAGTCTATATGAAATTACTGCAAAGCCTCCAACCTTTTCCCTACCCACAATAAATATAACAATGATTAATAAAATGTTTCCTGACGCCATAACCATTGCTATCCTGGCAGGTGTGGAATCCTTACTGTCCTGCGTGGTTGCAGATGGTATGGTGGGAAGCCGTCACCGATCCAACATGGAGCTGATTGCTCAGGGTACCGGCAATATTTTCTCCAGTCTCTTTGGCGGTATTCCTGCAACCGGAGCCATTGCAAGAACAGCAGCCAATATTAAGAATGGTGGCCGTACCCCCATTGCCGGAATGGTACATTCCGTAGTATTACTTTTGGTCCTGCTGTTATTTATGCCATATGCAAAGCTAATTCCCATGCCTACCATCGCGGCTATTCTGTTTATCGTAGCTTATAATATGAGTGAATGGCGGGAATTTGTGGAATTACTTAAGAAATCACCCAAGAGTGATATTCTGGTTTTACTGGCAACCTTCCTATTGACGGTTATTTTTGACCTTGTGGTTGCCATAGAGGTGGGTATTTTAATGGCTGCCATATTGTTTATGAAGAGAATGTCAGAGGTGGCCGGCGTCCAAAGCTGGAGCTATCTTGAGGATGAAGCATCAGAGGATCAGGACCCGGATCACATCCGTATGAAAAGAGTACCCAAAGACACCCTTGTATATGAAATCGATGGTCCCATGTTCTTTGGAGCGGCGGATAAGTTCATGAATATATCCCTGGATGCTCATGTTCGGACTGTAATCCTTCGAATGAGAAGCGTTCCTGCCATGGATGTGAATGCCCTGCGGGCTTTACAGCATGTACTCAAATCCTGCAAAAAGAGGAACATAACACTTCTTCTGTCCCATGTGCAGGAGCAGCCCTTAAAGGCGATGCAGAAGGCAGGCTTTGATCAGGAGCTTGGCCTTAATAACTTCTGTGAGAATATTGACCAGGCCTTAGAGCGGGCATGGCAGCTTCATGAGGAAGGCAAGGTTAAAGTAAGCTGACCTAAGGGCACAAGTATTAGTTGGAACAGGGAAAATAAAAGTGGCTGCAGCATTAAATCTGCAGCCATTTCTACATACAAAGGTATTGACACCCTAGTCCTGTCCTGGCAGCTCAGCAAAGGCTTTGTAGTAATCATAATACTTATCAACACTGTCATCACAAGCGGAAAAAAGATACCTGGCAAAAATAGAAGAAAGCTGATAGCCATGCTCCTTAAAATACTCCAGATGCGGCTGGAAGGCATCAGCCGTCGGATTACTATAATCCACCTTAAGTACAAAGGAGACATAAGAGCAATTATCTTTTTTGTTCCATAAGATTGGATGCTCTTTGGAAGTTGGGACCGCCAATCCCATCTCGATTTCCTTTGTCTCAGGCTGATAGAGCAGTATACTTTGGTATTGCTCTTTAATATAAATGGACCAGGCCTTGGTATCCTCTATTACGAAGGAATAAATACACTCATAATCCGGAATATCCTTTTGATATTGATTCAAGCAAAGCCGGTCATATTCCTTGATATATTGCATTTTCTTGTTAATATAAGCCTTCGCGGTATATAGCTCCTGAAGCTTCTGCTCCAAATCTTCCTCCAGCGCTTTCAGGGAAGCTGCCAGCTCGTCGGGTGTCAACCCGGGGAGTTTTTTCATGTCCTGAAGAGACATTCTGAGGCAGCGATAATGGGCAAGATCTGAAATCGTGAAGAAGGAATTGGGGGTATATTTTCTGTAATTGTTGCTGTCATCACGTGAGAGATTAATCAAGCCCTCACTTTCCCAATAACGCAGGGTTGATTTGGGGATATGGAGTAATTCGGATATTTCGCCAATGGAAAAAGTTGTTTTCATATGTAAACGCACCTTTCGCTATGTTCCTTTGATATAGTCAGCCAGGGAGATACTGTAGAGCCTGTATTTTGGCAATGTCTCCTGGAATTGAAAACCGGATTTTTCAAATGCCTTGATAGAGCGTTTGTTATCGGGATTTATCTTGGCAATCACCCTGGTCTTGCGCCAGTGGAAGAATGCCATATCAAGACCCTGTCTGATCGCCTGAGTGCCATATCCATGTCCCCAACGCTTCTTATCACCGATAACAATCACCATCTCCGCCTCCTGGGGTCTATGGACCAGCTTTAAAAAGCCAATGGGATCATGATTACCGATACATATCATATAGAAGCTGCCGTTTCGGCTGAATAAAGGGGTAAGGATTACGGTATTTACCCTGTGTATGGTATCTTTTATGTCTAAAGCTATATTCGAAAGCTCATTTAAGTATCTGGTAACCTCGTGGTCCTCCATCCATTTGACAATGGAGAATGCATCCTCACGAGTGATCTCCTGTCGAAGATTAAGCTGCCTGGGCACCATTATATCATTCCTTTCCATCAGTATACAGACATTCATACAGAAAGGATTATAAAGGTTCAAGGAACTTGAATGTCAATACCCACAAAGCCATCCATCCGAGCCGGCGATCAGGTCTTATTCTGAAAAGATAAATACAGGCATATGATTAAGTAATCAATTGCTTGTATCAAGCGCATTGAAGGGGCTGTACCTATGAAGGATATTCAGAGAAGGAACATTTCCCGCAATAAGCTCCTTGGGAGGGTGATTATCATTGTGTTCTCCCTGCTCTTTCTTTATCTTGTGATCTCCATATACTTTAACAGTCATTTTTTCTTCCATACGGTGATCAATGAGGTAGATGTTTCGCTGAAAGCCTATAAAGATTTGGATAAGATCATGAAGGAGCACGAAGATAACTATGTGCTGCAGTTAGTGGAGCGTGACGGGAGGATAGAAACAATCAGAGCAGATGAGATTGGTCTGCATTATAATCCTGATAATCAGATTCCCAGAATATTTAAGCTGCAGAAGTCACTGGGATGGATTAAGGCATTGGCAGGGAAAGAGCGTTATCATGTGAAGAATCTGTACTCCTATGATACTGATAAATTAGATAGGGTATTCAAGGGACTAAACTGCCTGAACACCCATGTAACACCACCAAGAGATGTTAAATTTCAATATAGAGAGGGCTCTTATCAGGTGATAGCGGAGGAGTATGGTAATCAGGTGAAGGAAGATAAGCTTCGTAAAGCGGTACATACTGCCCTGTCTGACGGGGTAAGTGTACTGGATCTGGTGAAAGCTGATTGCTATGAGAAACCCAGATTCACCCTTTCTTCAGAGAAGACAGCCAAGACTCTGGCTCTGCTTAACAAATATGTATCAGCAAAAATTACTTATCAGTTTGACAACAAGATAGAGCTGATTGACGGGAATGTAATCAACCGCTGGCTGAGGATTGACAATGATCTGAATGTTGTGATTAATCGGACTGCTCTTGAGAATTTTATTGATGAGCTTGCCTACAAATACGATACCGTTGGTAAGACCCGCGAATTTAAGAGCTCCGTCGGTAAGGTGATTGAGGTAACAGGCGGACTATACGGCTGGAAGATTGATAAGGCAGCAGAGCTGAAGGAACTGACCATCAACTTAAATCGTGGGGAAGTAATCACCCGTGAGCCGGTCTACGCCCAGAAAGCCCTGCCCAGAGATAATGAGCTTGGGGATTCCTATGTGGAAATAAACCTGACCAGGCAGTACCTATGGTATTATAAGAAGGGTAAGCTCATTACCCATGGTGCAGTTGTAACCGGCAATCCTAACCGGGGCAACGGTACGGTTGTGGGAGTATATATGCTGAATTACAAGCAAAAAGATGCTGATTTGATAGGAGAAAACTATCAGGTGAAGGTAACCTACTGGATGCCCTTCTATGGAAATATCGGACTGCACGATGCCAGGTGGAGACACGCCTTTGGCGGTGAAATCTACAAAACCCGAGGTACCCATGGTTGTGTCAACGCACCTTATAGCCTTGCTAAAACAGTTTATGAGAATATAGAAGAGGGAACCCCCTTCATCTGCTATGAAGAAAAGGAATAGGGTTCCCGAAATACACTATTTGAAAGACATATGACAGTTTCTGTTGGGCATAAGCGAACATTTCATGACGATTATTACCGACAGAAATGGTTATGTGTCTTTCAACTTGTGTGTGGGAACTATCCCTACTGCTGAGCTGCCTCTTATCTGATTATGACTTCCTTTTGCCAGAGTTTCCGTCTCAATCTACATTTCCCGATTATAGTGTACGGTATAAAAGAGCTGTACTCCAAAGCCGAATACATAGATTGCTATGGTAGTGAGAATCAGCCATAAGGGTAGATCGGTTATGATCATAAGGAAGGGAAATAGTTCATAGTTACTCCTCCTCTTCATAAATAAATATTTCTTCAATGTTCATGTTAAAGTATCTTGCGATTTTAAAAGCAAGAGTAATGGAAGGATTATAGCGTCCATTTTCCAGGGAACCAATGGTTTGCCTAGATACCTGCAAAATCTCAGCCAACTCTTCCTGCTTCAAACCATGTAGTTTTCTTATTTCCTCCAGTTTATTCTTCACGGCTTCCTCCTCTCAACCATAGGATGACTATCTGACCAAATGTATTTCGCATGGAAAGTGAACTTTCCATTCGGAAAATAACATTTTATTGAATTTATGTCAAGTACACTTTCCATTTTTATTAAATTTTTCTAACAAGGCAATCATACCATGCATATATTGGAAGGAGAGCAGTGTGAAGTGCCTGACAAAAGCTTGAATTTCACAAGGAAGGTGTAAGGATGCAGGCTGGTGAAGAAAACGGAAAGATAGAGAATGAACTAAACCTTGCCATTGATATTCCAGAAAACCAACGGTCAAAAGCAACGAATCTGAATGTTGGTTATACACCGGATACGGATATGTGGGAAGTAATCGTGAAGTACAGCGGCAGTTTGGACAGAGTCAGAGAAGAGCTTCAGATCTCAGCAGTGGAGCTTTTTGGTCAATATGCAATCCTGACTGTACCCCAATATCTCATCAGCAGGCTGTCTGACTATGATGAGATTGAATATATTGAAAAACCAAAGCGATTGTTCTTTGAGGTTAATGAGGGACGGACTGCTTCCTGTATCAATCCCCTGCAAACAGGCAACTATAATCTGTTTGGAGCGGGTGTTCTTGTAGCGATTATTGATTCGGGCATTGATTATTCCCATCCTGACTTTCGTAACGAAGATGGAACGACACGTATTGATGCCATCTGGGATCAAACAATCCCCGGTAACCCGCCGGAGCATTATGATATCGGGACCCTGTATACCAGAGAGCAGATCAATGAAGCGCTTCAGACCCCCATGCCACAACGTATGGAAATCGTACCAAGTACTGACCTGTCCGGTCACGGAACCCATGTGACCGGTATTGCAGCAGGAAATGGAAGGGCCAGTGGAGGTCTCTACCGCGGGGTGGCATCGCAAAGCGATCTGCTGATCGTGAAGCTGGGAAACCCTGTGGGAGATTCCTTTCCCAGAACCTCGCAGCTGATGATGGGAATAGACTTTGCAATCCGATACAGCATGGCTAGGAATATACCTGTAGCAATTAATATCAGCTTTGGAAACAATTACGGTTCCCATACCGGAAGAACTTTGCTGGAGAGCTATATCAATGATGTGGCTACCATATGGCGGAGTGCTATCGTCATAGGCACCGGCAACGAAGGAGCAGCCGGGAACCATGCTGCCGGTATACTTACCATGGGAACAACCACGGCAGTTGAGGTTGCTGTCAGTGAGTTCGAATTTTCATTGAATATTCAGATCTGGAAGAATTATTACGATCAATTTGATATTGCTATCACAGCACCCAACGGTGTCAGAGTCGGTCCAATCCCCAGAATACTGGGAATACAGCAGTTTCCTATTGGACAGACACAGATACTGTTATATTACGGGGAGCCAACTCCCTATAATCCACAGCAGGAGATTTATATCGAATTACTTCCGCTTGGCAGATATATTAATTCCGGTATCTGGCGTATTGAGCTGATTCCGCGAAGGATCGTGACCGGAAACTTTGATATGTGGCTGCCGGCCGGTGGGGTAAAGAATCCCAATACACGCTTTTTGCTTCCTTCGGAATATACTACCTTGACGGTACCCTCAACAGCGGCCATGGCCATTACTGTGGGGGCATATAATGCCTATACCGACAGCTATGCACCCTTCTCAGGCAGAGGATACACAAGAAATCTGGAGATTAAGCCAGACCTGGTAGCACCAGGAGTAAATATTAATTCCTGTGCACCTGGTGGCGGTTATTCCATCCGTTCGGGAACCTCTATGGCGACACCCTTTGTAACGGGAAGCTGTGCCCTCCTGATGGAATGGGGAATTATACAGGGCAATGATCCCTTTCTATACGCAGAGAAACTGAAGGCTTATCTCATCAGCGGAGCAAGGCATCTGAGGGTGGAAGCAGTTTATCCCAACCGGTCCCTGGGCTTTGGCGCCCTGTGCCTGGAGAATACCTTCCGTAATATCAATATTTCCTGAGATACAAGGCTTTTTTCTCCATATCCTGCGTCCCTACAAAGAAAGTTCACAGTTTTTCCAACAGATACCACATGATTTCCTCCTTAATATGTCGTATAATAAACACGTAACATATTTAATAATTATGTAACAATTGACATACATAAGGAGGCTACATGAAAACAGTACATAGGATTGCTGCTTTTGCTATGGTGGGAACATTAGCATTTGCGGCACAGACTTCCACAGCAAAGGCATCAGAAACACCAATCGCCGGAATAGATGTATTGCTATCTGATTTTTATATCAATCCGGTGAACGCAGATCTGGGTCTTAAGAGCCTTGAGGTATTTCAAAAAGAGGATAAGAAATTTGACCTGGCATTTGCTAAGGTTGATAATTATGTAAATATACGTGATAAAGCCAGTGAAAGCGGTAAGATCATCGGAAAATTATATAAGGATAATGCTGCTACCATTTTAAGTGAGGAAAATGGCTGGATTAAAATAAAATCAGGAAAAGTAACAGGATACATAAAAGCAGACTTTCTGCTTACCGGTGATAAGGCAGAAGAATTTGCAAAAACAGCCGGTACCTTGACTGCGACAGTAACAACAACAACCTTAAAAGTAAGAGAAAAGGCTGCAGCTGATGCAACTGTATTGACTTTAATTCCTCTTGGTAACACCTATACGGTAACGAAGGAGCAGGAGGAATGGGTAAAAATTAAAATTGACAACAGCACATCAGGATATGTATCAAAAGGATATGTCGAACTAAAACGAGTGTATGATGAGGCGGTTTCTATGGAAGAAGAAAGAGCAAGAGAGGAACAGCAAACCATTTCTTCTTTATCAACATCATCTTCCGGTTCCTCCAAAAAATCTACAAGCACTTCCTCAAGTTATACGAAGAAAAGCGCTACAAAAGCAAGCAACTTAAGCACTTCCTCTTCAAGCCAGAAGAGCAGCAGCTCTTCGGAAAGCGGATCATCCTTACGAAACAGCATTGTAAGCTACGCATTACAGTTCGAAGGAAATCCCTATCGATGGGGCGGTACCAGCTTGACCAATGGTGCTGATTGCTCCGGTTTTACACAGTCGGTCTTTGCACATTTTGGTATCAGTATACCACGTACCTCCAGATCACAGGCAGCTTCCGGTACCAAAGTATCGATTGATGAAGTTCGCCCTGGAGACCTTATTTTCTATCGCAAGAACGGAACCATCAACCATGTGGCATTATACATTGGCAACGGTAAGGTAATCAGTGCAAAGAGCAAGAGTGAAGGCATCAGAATCACTAATATGAATTACAGAACACCTTATAAGGCTGTTCGCTATACCAGCTAAGAATAATCCTTCCTATGCAAAAGAATGGTCTTTCCAAATAAAAGGCAGCAATGAATAAGTATAATATATAAGACTGTTGTGTCAAAGTGGTGTTAGGTCACTGATGCAACAGTCTTTTTATGATCACACCCACTAGGTCTGTTTCTCTCTGGGAAGAAGGAAATTATCGTATACGCTGTTTACAGTATAAAGAGGATTTTCTGATAAGAGTCTGGACATTTTCCTAATCTATAGTTATCATAGATATAAAGAACATAATCTTACATAAAGGAGGAAAGAGATATGAATTGGCTGAGTAATTTAAGTCCTGTAATGCAGGCTTTATGCGCAACGATATTTACCTGGTTTGTAACTGCCTTAGGCGCTGCAACAGTATTTTTGTTCAAAACAATTAATAAAAAGGTTTTAAATTGTATGCTGGGTTTCGCAGCAGGCGTCATGATTGCAGCAAGCTTCTGGTCCCTGCTTAATCCTGCCATCGAGATGGCAGAGGAAGCGAATATGATAGCCTGGGTTCCCGCGGTGATCGGATTTCTTGCGGGAGGTGCCTTTCTTTGGTTGGTAGACGTAATTATGCCACATCTACATGGCGGTCCGGATGAGGAACCGGAAGGTGTAAAAACAAGCTGGAAGAGGAGTATCCTCCTGGTTATGGCTATCACCCTCCATAACATACCGGAAGGTCTTGCAGTTGGTGTTGCCTTTGGTGCGGCAGCCGGAAATTTTCCGGCAGCCTCCTTAACCGGTGCCATAGCACTTGCTTTAGGTATCGGTCTTCAGAATTTCCCGGAAGGTGCGGCAGTGTCCGTTCCGCTGCGAAGAGAAGGGGTATCCAGATGGAAGAGCTTTGTCTATGGCCAGTTTTCCGGACTGGTTGAGCCCATAGCAGCAGTGATAGGGGCTTATGCTGTTGTAGCCATGAAGCCAATCCTACCCTATGCTTTGTCCTTTGCAGCAGGAGCCATGATCTACGTGGTAGTTGAGGAATTAATTCCTGAAGCACAACAGGAGAAGCAGCATTCCAACCTTGGAACAGTTGGCGCCATGCTGGGATTTGCAGTAATGATGTTATTGGATGTGGCTTTAGGATAAGAAGTTAATTCATAAGAGTTAATCAATAAGAATAATTGAAAAAGAACCATTAAAAAGATCCATTGAAAAGATTTATTGATAAGATTTATTGAAAAAGAAACATAAAAAACATCATTAAAGAAGCTTTAAATAAGGATATTAAACTAAGAAGCATTAAATTAAGGGGCTGTTTCAAAACTAATTGATTAATTAGTGGAGAAACAGCTCCCATTTTTTTTGGAAAATCAAAAATGCGGATTCCGAAGAACCCGCAAAAATGGTATAATTAGTTATGCGACTAACACAATTACACAATAAAAATTATAATGAATTTCACACGGAATATCAACTAGTTTTGCCATTAAGT
>JAJUHH010000018.1 GCA_029267975.1 Clostridiales bacterium | reverse complement strand
TGTTTCACGTGAAACATTAGAAAAGGTATAGATATAATCAAATTTAAGTGTTATAATATTCAATGTCACGTTACGATCAGTTCGAGGGGAGGAGCCTATGGCAAGAATTATTGCAATCGCAAATCAAAAGGGCGGAGTAGGCAAAACTACAACAGCGATTAATCTGTCGGCTTGCTTAGCAGAGATGAATAAGAAAGTATTAGCAATCGACATTGACCCTCAAGGAAATACTTCAAGCGGTTTAGGTATTGATAAAAACAAGTTGAAGAATACCATTTATCAAATGATTATCGGAGAATGTTCTCTAGCGGATTGTCGATTGAGAACCTCCATAAAAGATTTGGATATCTTACCGTCGAACGTTAATCTTGCCGGTGCAGAAATCGAATTAATAGGAGTAAAAGATAGAGAGTACATATTAAAAAAGCATATTGAAACTGTCCGGGATGACTATGATTTTATTATTATAGATTGCCCGCCTTCTCTGAATTCACTGACGGTAAATGCCATGACCACGGCAGATACGGTTTTGGTTCCCATTCAGTGTGAATTTTATGCCCTGGAAGGATTAACACAGTTAATACATACCATAAATTTAGTAAAGCAAAGATTGAATCCCAAGCTGGAGCTTGAGGGTGTTGTATTTACTATGTATGATGCAAGGACTAATCTCTCTTTACAGGTAGTTGAAAACGTTAAAAGTAACTTGAAGCAGAATATATATAAGACAATCATACCAAGAAATGTTCGATTAGCTGAAGCTCCTAGTCATGGTATTCCAATTAACATCTATGATCCAAAATCAGCAGGCGCAGAAGGATATAGACAGTTAGCCCAGGAAGTAATCGAGAAGGAAGAAGCTGATCTGTATGATAGGAATGATAAAAGCAAGGCAGAAAAAAAGAAGTTTTTTAAAAAGAAATAAAGAGTTAAGCTATGACATGCGAAGTGGTGTCTTGTTTCTGTTGGGACAAGCTTGAACGGTATAATCATACTGAAAATCCATGTTCAATATAGTTTGATCAAGTAAAAAGTTTGGAGGACTACTATGGCAGTAAAAAAGGGATTAGGCAAAGGCCTGGATATTATGATACCTGAAAAGATCATCGAGAATGTGGAAGATAGCAAAGATAATGTTTCACGTGAAACATTTGTACATATTAGTGATATTGAACCGAATAGATCACAACCCAGAAAGAAGTTTGATGAGGATTCTCTTCAGGAACTGGCAGATTCCATTAAGCAATACGGTGTGATTCAGCCATTATTACTTCAAAAAAAAGGTCAACTTTATGAAATTATCGCAGGTGAGAGAAGATGGCGGGCAGCCAGGTTGGCTGGGCTAAAGGAAGTTCCTGCGATTATTAAAGATTATACACCACAGGAGATTGTAGAGATTGCTTTGATTGAGAATATTCAACGTGAGGATTTAAATCCTATTGAAGAGGCTCAAACCTATCAAAGGCTAATTACGGAATTTAATCTGAAGCAGGATGAGGTTGCTGAACGTGTGTCTAAGAGTCGTGTGGCTGTAACAAATGCAATGCGCTTGTTGAAATTAGACGAAAGAGTTCAACAGATGTTGATTGATGAGATGATCACCAGCGGTCATGCACGTGCTTTACTTGCTATTGAGGACCCAGAGAAGCAATATACCATTGCCTGCAAGCTTTTTGATGAGAAGCTTAGTGTCAGGGAAACCGAGAAATTGATCAAGAATCTTATGAAGGAAAAGCCTTCAAAGGAGATTGCTGCTACAATTGAAAATGACTTTATTTATCGAGATCTGGAAGAAAAAATGAGAGGAATCTTCGGTACAAAAGTTTTGGTTCATAATAAAAATAACGATAAGGGATCTATAGAAATTGAATACTATTCAAAAGAGGAATTGGAACGAATTATGGATATGCTGGATTCTTTGAAGTAGACGGCAGTTCAGAGTAGTGAAGAAAAGGTACTAATGGAGGAATTTAAATGAACTTCTTAGATTTTATAAGCGATTATTCTACTTACATTATGATTGGTTTGTCAGGAATCTCACTGATATTGCTGATTTGGGTCATTATCCTATCTGCGAAACAGGGAAAGTTAAAGAAAAAGTATAATAAATTTATGACCGGTTCAAGCGGAGAGAATTTAGAAGCGCAAGTGCTGGCAAGATTTGCAGATGTTGATCGATTAAAAGAGGATACTACTAATCTTTATAATGAGCTGGCAAAGGTGAAGGAGAATCTTCTGATTACATACCAGAAGGTAGGCGTTGTGAAGTATGATGCCTTCAAAGAAATGGGCGGTAAATTAAGCTTCGTTCTTGCCTTGCTTGATAAGAATAATAATGGTATATTACTTAATTCTGTACACAGCAGTAGAGAAGGCTGCTATACTTACTTAAAAGAAATTATCAAAGGAGAGTCCTTCCTTGAGCTGTCAGAGGACGAAAGAAAAGCACTAAATCAAGCAGTCAACAGTACAAATTACATGGAATAAGCTCTTGTTGCTTTATCAAAGGGATAAGAATGACCCGACCATAGGGACATACTGAAGTATTCTTACTGAGAGATATATACTGTAGGCTACTTACGGTAGAGTAATTACGGAGGATTACTTACGGAAGGGGAATTACAGAAGAGTAATTACTGTGTATGGTACTTATTGCAATAAGTAAGATATCATAAATGTATTGTGTCTGAGGCAATCCCCACAAGGGGCCAAATTTGAGAAAACACATGAGAACAATATGTTCTATAAAGGAAAAGCCCTCGTCCAATGGACAGAGGGCTTTTCTTATGGGATTTATCTATGAAAACTTGTTGCTTATAAAAATTTGTTGAGCTTCAGCACATATGCCTTAGATTAGAGAGTCCAAGACAATATCATATATTTACTTATTCTTTTTTACAGGAACATTACCTTTTCCATAGTAGGCTAAGAGATAGAGTTCTTCAAGCTCAGATACCAGAGGGAGTCTGGGATTAGCAGTTGTGCATTGATCTCCGAAAGCCAGATCTGCAAGAACAGGTACTCTTTCTAAGAAGTTCTTTTCATCAATTCCATACTCCTGTAAGGTTGCCGGTATATCCAGCTGTCTGTTTAATTCTTCTACGGCTGATGCAAGCATCTCAACAGCGGCAGCCTTATCCTTGGGATTCTTGCCCAGTTTTTTCATAAGTTCATAGATTTTGTCTTGTACAATATAGCTTTCATACTTAGGGAAGGAGGTAAACTTGGTCGGGCACTCAACACCGTTATAACGGATTACATGAGGTAATAATATTGCATTGGCACAACCGTGCGGAATATGATACTCACCACCCAGCTTATGAGCTAAGGAATGGTTGATGCCCAGGAATGCATTGGTGAAGGCCATTCCGGCAATTGTGGATGCATTATGCATTTTCTCCCTTGCCAGAGGGCTCTCTGCTCCCTTGTCATAAGACTCCTTCAGGTATTTGAATACCAGATCTATTGCGTGGATTGCAAGGGCATCTGTATAATCGGAAGCCAGTACAGAGATATATGCCTCTATTGCATGGGTCAATACATCAAGTCCGGTCCAGGCTGTGGACTTCTTGGGTACGGTCATAACAAATTCGGGGTCGATAATAGCAACATCCGGTGTTAATTCATAATCGGCCAGAGGGTATTTTTTATTCTCCTTCTTATCGGAAATAACTGCGAAGGAGGTTACCTCGGAACCGGTTCCTGAAGTGGTAGGGATTGCTACAAACTGAGCCTTATTTCCAAGGGAAGGGAACTTGTAAGCACGCTTCCGGATATCCAAGAATTTCAGGGACATATTCTTGAAATCTGCTTCAGGATTCTCATAGAAGAGCCACATACCCTTAGCAGCATCGATAGCGGATCCTCCACCCAGAGCGATGATTACATCCGGTTGGAATTTCTTCATCTGCTCTGCACCTTTTAATACTGTTTCCAGGCTGGGATCAGGCT
The DNA here is from genome assembly GCA_029267975.1 of Clostridiales bacterium. GTDB lineage: Bacteria > Bacillota > Clostridia > Lachnospirales > Lachnospiraceae > Mobilitalea. The sequence goes on along the minus strand of JAJUHH010000018.1, from coordinate 11,919 downwards.
CAACCTGGTCAAATATCTCACTGTGAACATAATCCAAACGTTTTCTTAACTGATATAATACTTTGTTGACATAACCAAGCTGTGTCATGGAAGGATCGGCTACAATAAAGGCCTTTGTAATACCGGGCATATTTGATAAGTATGCAATTGACCCTGCTTCAAAATATATCTTACTGGGAACCTTAAACCACTGCATATTAACTCTCCTTTTTGCAACACGCTTGTAATTGATTAAATCTACTGCGGAAACATTGTGTGTTGTAGAATTTCCGCCATAGGTTCCGCAGCCTAAAGTCAGGGACGGCATGTTTGTATTATATAGGTCACCAATTGCACCGTGAGTAGCAGGGGAATTAACGAGGATTCTTCCTGTTCTCATTCTGCCGGAGAAGGCTTTAATCACAGCCTCATCAGTGGAATGAATAACGGAGGAGTGGCCAAGGCCGCCAAGCTCAATCATTTTTTCACATAGCTTAAGTCCGTCTTCTAAATCCTTTGCTTTAATAATTGCAAGGACAGGAGAGAGTTTTTCCTTGGAAAGAGGATATTCCGGTCCGACTCCGTCTAACTCTGTACACAGGATCTTAGTGTCCTTAGGAATGGTAATTCCGGCCATTGCTGCAATGGCTGCAGGAGACTGACCAACGATTGCCGGATTAACTGCGCCGGTCTGCAGATTAATTACAACCGGCTCCAGAAGTTTTATTTCTTCTTTGGTAGCAAAATAGCAGCCTGCTTTCTTCATCAGATCAACTACGGTATCATAGACAGGTTTCTCAATAATGGCAGCCTGTTCGGAAGCACAGATCATACCATAATCAAAGGATTTGGATTATACCAGGTCATTGACTGCCCGTTTCAGATTAGCGGTCTTTTCGATAAAGCAGGGAACATTACCAGGACCAACACCAAGGGCAGGCTTTCCGCAGGAATAAGCCTGCTTTACCATACCGGATCCGCCTGTTGCCAGAATTAATGAGACATCAGGATGGTTCATGAGCTCGCGGGTCGCCTCTATGGAAGGATATTCGATCCACTGAATACAATTTTTCGGTGCGCCTGCCTTTATAGCTGCCTCATATAAGGTCTGGGCGGCTTTTTTTGAAGAATTCTGGGCACTTGGATGGAAGCCGAAGATAATGGGGTTTCTGGTTTTAATGCAGGTTAAGCATTTAAACATGGTAGTGGAGGTGGGATTTGTAACCGGGGTTACACCTGCAACTACGCCAACCGGTTCAGCCACGATCATATAATCTTCTTCTTCATTATCCTCGATAATACCTACTGTTTTCTGATACTTAATGGAGTGCCATACATATTCGGTAGCAAAGATATTCTTTGTAATCTTGTCTTCGTAGATTCCTCTGCCTGTTTCCTCTACTGCAAGCTTTGCCAATTCCTGTTGTTTTGCCAGTCCGGCGAGAGCCATTTCATGAACGATATGATTAACGGTTTCCTGATCTAGTGATAAAAAGTCATTTAAAGCTACAAGAGCATTCTTAACTAATTGGTCAACGTGTTCCTTAGGGCTTGGTTGTATAAAATCTTTAGTCATATCAGCATCCTCCTTGATTGTTAAAAAATTAACATTTGCTTCTAAGTAAAATATATCAAAAGAAACCATTTTTGTAAATAGGATTGTTAAAAAAATAACAAACAAAGATTTTGCCAAGGGAGGTAAAAAAGTATAAAATATATACAATAATAGAAAAATGAAGGAGAACAAAATGGCAGGCAACAAATAGGATCAAAGGGTTACAGCAGCTTATTTGTCAATTCTATACACTGATTTATGTGAATAAAGAGTTGATTCTGTGGATTTTCTTCCTGTAATTACTGAATTCTGTGGATGTTTGGAATTTCCTTAGGGATCACATGGGGGAATGCTTGCGTATTATAATAAAATATGATATAAATAATTATTACATCAAAAGTGTTAGAAGAACGTAGTATATAGTAAAGCAACCGGCAGTGTCAGTCAGTGACGCAGTGGAGGTAGTATGCATAGTTATTTGAGAGCAATTGGATTTTCACACATTAATAATAGAATGGAATTAAATCAGTTATTGGATAATATTATAGAGAATGCTGTGAAAAAGCGCACTGTTTCGCTGAGTAACAGCAGCTTAACAGAAATCACCATGGAATATGGTGAAGGGATAGGCATCACCGTTCGTGGAGAGCTGGATGAGAATATGAAATTTCATATGGATCATTATTTTCCTGTGATCTATGGGCAGACCATTAGTACCAGAGAAGAAGTTGGTATTAATAAAAGGGTAGATTCTGAAGCCTATACCGGGATGTGTGATGACTTCAGATTAGGAGTTTCTCTGATATTTTATCTGCAGAACGTCATCGAGTATCTGGAGAAGAAAAATCAGAATATGCCCATGAACACTTCCTTCCCCATCACATTGGCAGCCCTGTCTCTGGAAGGAAAAATCCTGCTTCCCATCGAGATGGATGAGGTTCAGGTCCGCAACATCAGTGCGGAGACGAAATACCGCAATAATCTCATAGCAGAAGCCAAGAAAGGAAATCAGGATGCCATTGACAGCCTGACGATTGATGACATTGATACCTATGCAATGATTTCAAGAAGAGCCAAGAAGGAAGATATCTATTCCATTGTGGATACCTCATTTATCCCCTTTGGTTCTGAGTCAGATAATTACAGTGTAATCGCAACAATTTTGGAGTGTAATACCATTGTAAATAGTCTTACCAAGGAAGAAATTTATGATATGCAGTTGATCTGCAATGATATTACCTTCCGTTTATGCATTAATAAGGAAGATTTATTGGGAGAGCCAATGGTAGGACGAAGATTCAAGGGCAACCTTTGGATGCAGGGCAGTATCGGTTTTTCCGAACAGGCAAAGGATTGATTAATTCTTTGGATAGGTTCTTGACTTAGCGGTCACAACATAGTAGAATAAATACGCTGTGTTAGTGATGTACCAAGAGAAAACATTAATCTGAAATTGATTTTGCTTTAATAACATGGCAGTAATATGATTTCATTCCATTAGGATTGAAATAAACAGTGTTCTCATAGTTAAATGGATATAACAGGGACCTCCTAAGTCTCAGTTGCAGGTTCGATTCCTGCTGGGAACATTCCATATGAGCTATCTTTTCTTACACAATAAAGGAAGAAAAGGTAGCTATTTTATGCATTTATAAAATTTAAAGAAGCTTTCTTATAAAATTCGGATACATCAATTCTAATATATCCTTTTCTAATGCATCAATTATCGGATATATCAATTCGGATACATTCCTTTCATCTATGTATTTTCAGCATAATCTTATATACATCCATACAATCAATAATTTACATTACAATCTTATATTCCACCTTCCCTCTCCTAATCCCTTCCCCTTTTTGAATAGTAGCCTGTATAATTCTTCGCATCATGGAGACAGACCGTTATTCTCTTACCGTCGAATCAGTTAATCACAATAAAACATATTAATTTATACAGAAAGCTGGCTTCTTATACGGCTTTACACATATTTTACAAAATCTGAACAGAACCATGATATCTGGAGCGTCTATATCGTGATAATTTAGTATTGTAACAGGAAGTAAGAAGTGAAGGAGATAAGATGATGAATAAAAGAGTTAGTGGAATTGCAGCTTTTATATTTGTATGTATATTTGTGATAGGCGCATTCGCAGCCTGCTCCAACAAGAGTGATGACGCTGCCAGCGGCAATAATGATGGCAACAACAATAGTGGTAACCCCAAGTCAACCCAGGCAGCGCCAGATACAGGCTCAAAGGATGACAAGGGGGAGGAGGCTGCTCAGGATATCAGCGGAACAGTTACTATGGCCGGCTCAACGTCTATGGAGAAGCTTGCTAATGCAGCTGCGGAAAGCTTTATGGAGAAGTATCCGGGGGTTACAGTTACAGCAGAGTTTACAGGCTCAGGAGCCGGTATCGAGGCAGTAAGCGCTGGTACCGTAGATATTGGCAACTCCTCAAGAAAATTAAAGGATAGCGAAAAGAGTGCAGGAATGATTGAGAATATTATTGCAATTGACGGTATCGCTGTAATTACTGATACAGCAAATACAGTAAAGGATCTTACCAAGGAACAGCTGGCTCAGATATTTACCGGTACGATTACAAATTGGAAAGACTTAGGCGGTGCTGATCAACCAATCGTAGTAGTCGGCAGAGAAGCTGGTTCCGGTACCAGAGGCGCCTTTGAAGAGCTGCTTGAGATTGTTGACAAAGCAGCATATTCCAATGAAATCAATAGCAGCGGCGGTGTATTAGCCAAGGTTAGCTCTACACCCGGTGCAATCGGATATGTATCCCTGGATATTATTGATGATACTGTAGCAGCTGTAAAGCTGGAGGGTGTAGAGCCTACGGAAGAGAACATCAAGGCAGGCAACTATTTGTTAAGCAGACCCTTTGTAATGGCTACCAAGGGTGAGATCTCTGCACAGAAGGAAACAGTTCAGGCCTTCTTCGAGTATCTGAAGTCAAGTGAAGGTCAGGAGTTAATCAAGAGTGTTGGATTAATCCTTCCGTAATTCATAAGAAATATAATAAGGTCTTGCCTAAGGAAGAGTTGCTGATAAGAGCAGTTCTTCCTTCAGCGCTTGTCAAACAGATGAATTAAAAGGAGTATATATGAGCGATAAAAGTTTCTCCATTATAGGAAATTATAAGACGAAAAAGACGGTGGAAAAGGTGGCAGCCTATATTTTTACAGCCTGTGCCCTTGTTACCGTTCTTGCGGTCTTTTCAATTACCTTATATATGATTATCAGCGGTACCCCTGCAATCTTTAAGGTGGGATTGTTAGAGATCCTATTTGGACGAGTATGGATGCCCACCGCAGCAGAACCCAGCTACGGTATTTTCTATGTTATCCTTACCTCATTATTTGGTACCTCCCTGGCAATCCTGATCGGTGTTCCCATCGGGCTTATGACAGCGGTTTTCCTGGCTGAGACAGCACCTAGGCCTCTGGCTGGGATTGTTCGGCCGGCTGTTGAATTGTTGGCAGGAATTCCTTCTGTAATCTACGGTTTAATCGGTATCTTAATCCTTAATCCAATCATTTATAAGCTGGAGCTGGCCATATTTAAGGATTCTAGCACCCATCAGTTTACAGGCGGATCGAACTTAATCTCTGCTGTTTTGGTATTGGCAATTATGATATTACCAACGGTGATAAATATCAGTGAAGCTTCCATCAAGGCAGTTCCGGAGCACTATAAGCATGCGTCCCTTGCCCTTGGTGCTACAAAAATCCAAACCATTTTCAAGGTGATCATTCCGGCTGCAAAATCAGGTATTGTAACAGCCATTGTGCTGGGGGTGGGAAGGGCAATCGGAGAAGCTATGGCAATCAGCCTTGTAGCAGGAAATAAAGCAAATATTCCCCTTCCCTTCAACTCGGTCCGCTTTTTAACAACAGCAGTCGTAAGCGAGATGTCTTATTCGGCGGATATTCACAAGCAGGTGCTCTTTACCATCGGACTAGTATTATTTGCCTTCATTATGATTATAAATCTTATTTTGAATGCATTGATGAAGGGAGGAAAGAAAGATGCCGGTCGCTAAGAGTATTTATGATAGAAAAAGAAGACCCCTGGATTTCTTTATTCATGCAGTTATTTATTTCTGCTCCTTCCTCTCCATCCTGATTCTTGCAGTGATCGTCGGCTATGTGTCAATACGAGGTGTGTCCTCCGTTAATTGGGCTTTTCTGACCAGTGTACCAAGCACCATCAAAGGTACCTTTGGTATAGCCGGCAATATAATTAATACCTTATATATCATTGTGATTACCCTGATCATTGCAGTTCCCTTTGGTGTGGGAGCAGCAATTTACCTAAATGAGTACGCAAGGCCGGGTAGAATTGTCCGTTTGATTGAGTTCACCACTGAAACACTTGCCGGAATCCCGTCCATTATCTTTGGTTTGTTTGGCTATGTGTTTTTTGGCCTTACCCTAAAACTAGGCTTCTCTATCTTAACCGGTTCCTTCACCCTGGCCATCATGGTTCTTCCCTTAATAACAAGAAACACCCAGGAAGCACTCAGAACAGTACCCTCCAGCTATTGCAGCGGGGCACTGGGGATTGGTGCAACAAAGTGGTATATGATCAGGACCATACTTTTGCCTTCCGCCATGCCCGGAATCATTACAGGCATCATTTTGTCCATCGGACGAATTGTGGGGGAATCTGCGGCCCTATTATTTACGGCGGGAAGTGGTTATTTATTACCCAAGCTTGGAACTTATGGGGAAGGATTATTGGAAAAGATCCTGCAGCCCGGAGGAACCTTGACGATCCAGATGTATCTGAGTATGGAGAAGGCAAAGTACGATGCCGCCTTTGGCATTGCATTTGTATTACTGCTGATTGTACTGGGAATTAATATGCTGACAAAGTTCTTATCACATAAATTCAGTGTGAATAAGCGCTAAAATAGATACTGATCACGCGTCCCAGATCTGATAATCATATCTCGACAAAGCTTCCTATACGGAGCCGCTTGGGAATCCTTTGATGAGCTATAAGCTTAAGACTTCTAATAAGTGTGAACAGTATCCTGAAATAATACCTGTTTATTGATACAGGGAAGAAAGGCTTGAGGATAATTATGATAAAGGAAAAGATAATAACAAAAGGACTGAATTTGCATTACGGCACGAATCATGCCCTGAAAAATGTTGATATGAGCATAAAGGAAAAATCCATTACTGCATTTATCGGCCCTTCCGGCTGTGGTAAATCAACCTTCCTAAAAACATTAAACCGAATGAATGACTTGGTCCCCGGGGTAAGGATTGAAGGCTTGGTAATGCTTGATGGAGAAGATATCTACGATCCCAGAGTGGATACCACCTTGCTTCGTAAAAAAATCGGTATGGTTTTTCAGCAGCCCAACCCCTTTCCCATGTCGATCTATGATAATGTTGCTTACGGTCCCAGAATCCATGGGATAAAATCAAAAGCCAAGCTGGATGAGATCGTTGAGGAAAGCTTACGGGGTGCCGCTCTATTTGAGGAAGTCAAGGACCGCTTAAAAAAATCCGCGCTGGGTCTGTCCGGTGGACAACAGCAGCGTCTGTGTATTGCAAGGGCCCTGGCTGTGGAGCCGGAGATTCTTCTGATGGATGAGCCTACTTCTGCTTTGGATCCCATCTCCACCTTAAAGATTGAGGACCTGATGTCTGAGTTGAAAGAAAAATATACCGTAGCTATCGTGACCCATAATATGCAGCAGGCTGCCAGAATCTCTGATTATACAGCCTTCTTCCTGGTGGGTGAGGTAATTGAATATGCAGAAACAGATACCTTATTTACCAGACCTGAGGATAAGAGAACAGAGGATTATATTACAGGCAGATTTGGTTGATTAGCTTATTTGACATGGATTAGCAGAATAACTATAATGATCTTAGAGAATAGAGGAGGAAATGCAATGACAGCCAGAATGAGCTTTGAACATGAGCTTCAGCTATTAAAGGACAATCTCACACAGATGGGACAGCTGATTGAAGTTGCCATTGAAAAGACCCTGGAAGCCTTTGAAACACAGAATGAAGCCTTGTCGAAGGAGATTATTGAAGGGGATAGAAATATAAACGATATTGAAAAAACCATTGAGGCAAGATGCCTTTCTCTGATCTTAAAGCAACAGCCGGTTGCCAGGGATTTAAGAATTGTTACCACGGCCTTAAAGGTTGTTACTGATATGGAGCGGATCGGTGATCATGCTGCGGATATTGCCGAGCTGATCATCAGAGAGAAGAGAGAGCCTGTTTACGAGCTTGTAAAGCATATTCCCCAGATGGGGAAGGTGGCTAAGGCCATGGTTCACGATGCTGTACATGCATTTACCTCAGTGAATGTGGAGAAAGCCAGGGAAATTATGAAAAAAGATGACCTGGTGGATGAGTTATTCGATCAGGTGAAAGAAGAAGTAGCAAGCTTGTTGCGGGCCAGTAATGAGCATGTAGATCAATGTGTTGATATTCTTATGATAGCAAAGTACTTTGAGAGAATAGGCGATCATGCGGTAAATATCTGTGAGTGGACAGAGTTTCATGAAACCGGTTCAGTGAACAATATCCGTATTCTTTAAGGACCAATGTAAGCCAGACCATTAGTAGGAGGTTGAGGAATGGCAGTCAAAAGAGAAAGAGAAAGGGAGGGAGATAAATGGAACGAATCTATGTAATTGAAGATGATGAGAATATCAGAGAGCTTCTAAAGATTGCCCTTGAGGGCTTTGGATACCAGATTAAGGCATATGAGTCAGCAGAGCCGGCCTTGCAGGATATGAAGGAGGACCGCCCGGATCTGGCCATATTTGATCTGATGCTCCCCGGAATGGACGGATTGACAGCAATACGAATGATTCGACAAAATAATCAGTTGAAGAATGTCCCCATTATCTGCCTTACAGCCAAGGATAAGGAGCTTGATAAGGTAATGGGACTGGATGTGGGAGCGGACGATTATATTACAAAGCCCTTCGGAGTCCTTGAGCTGGCGGCACGCATCCGATCCCTGCTTCGCAGGTCCAAGAACGAAGGGGTGGATGATATTATTACCATAGATACCCTGAAGATTAACCCTCTGACCAGGGAAGTCAGCAATGCAGGTATGCCGATAGAGCTTACTTATAAGGAGTATGAATTATTACTTTACCTGATTGAGCATGATTCCCGGGTGGTTAGCCGTGATGAGCTGCTGAATCAGATCTGGGGCTATGAATATGACGGAGAATCCAGAACCCTTGATATTCATATACGTACCTTAAGGCAGAAACTGGGTAAGATAGGTACAGAACGCATTAAAACAGTTCGAAGTGTCGGATATCGCTTTACGAAAGCGGAAGAGTAGCGTAAGGAATATGGAGAAGGTATGAAGAGAGCGATATTTCAAAGGTTCATTATAATGATATCACTGGCGCTCATTTTAAGCGGCAGTATTTTTGGTGCAACCATAAGTGACATCCTGTTAAAAAGAGCAGAAGAAAGTATGCTCTACACGGTGCGGATCGTGGACCATAGCCTGGATTATGAAGGTAATCTAAAGGAGCAGGTTGACTCCCTAAAGCAGGTAAAGGGAAATGAAGAAACCCGCTTTACAGTGATCCGTCTGGATGGAAGTGTTGTGGCAGACAGTGAGGTTGAAAATAACAGTAGCATGGATAATCACAGCTTCCGGGAAGAAGTTCAGGAAGTGATAGATAAAGGAATTGGATATTCCACCCGTAAATCGAATACCCTTGATAAGAAGCTTCTTTATGTAGCTGCCATGTCAGGCAATGGTGATTATATTGTCCGTATCGCAGTGCCTTTCTCAGGACTGGAGCAATACATGGGTATTTTAATACCAGCTATTCTTATCAGTATCGGCATAGCACTTTTACTAACGGCTATTCTTGCAAGCCATTTCTCTGCTTCGGTTACCAGACCCCTGAACGAAATTGCAGAAGAGCTTTTAAAGCTCAAGGATAAAAACCCGGAATTTCATTTTAAACATTATAAGTATAATGAAATGAATGTAATTGCAGATACGGTGCAGGAGATGGGAAAAGCAGTGAAGGCTTCCATGGACCGTATTGAGTTTGAGCGTATGGTCCGCCAGGAATTCTTCTCAAATGTTTCCCATGAGCTTAAGACCCCCCTGACATCGGTAAGAGGTTATCTGGAACTATTGGAGAACGGCATGGTGACAGATGCCAGGATGCAGAAGGACTTTCTGAGCCGAATGAAGAAAGAAACCATAAATATGACCAGTCTGATCGAAGATATCTTAATGATCTCAAGGCTTGAGACCAAGGAGGCGGAGGTAACTATGTCTGAGGTAAGACTGGCACCCTTAGTAGAGGAGGTATGTAACTCCTTAGAGCCTCTTGCCAAGGAATATCAGGTCAGCATCGAAAGGAATTGCAGGCCGGTCAGCATATATGCAAATACGCAGCAGCTGCGAGAGCTATTCAACAATCTGATTATCAATGCCATTAAGTATAATAAGCCCCAGGGAAAGGTAAAGGTGATTGTATCTGCCGACGCTCAGGATATCATCATTGTGGTAGAGGATACCGGCGTTGGTATTCCAAAAGAAGCACAGCAGCGGGTCTTTGAACGCTTTTACCGAGTAGACAAAGGCCGCAGCAAGAAGGTTGGAGGAACCGGATTGGGTCTTTCCATTGTGAAGCATATCGTAAATTACTATAGCGGTTCCATTGAACTGGAGAGTAAGCTTTCGGAAGGAACCAAATTTACGGTGCGACTGCCCAAGAAGCAGATTCAGAGGGAAGAGGCAGGAGTTTTATAAGGATTTTCGCGAAAATCGAGGGCTATCTCTCGATTTTTTGATTCTTATGGCATTTTATTAAATAAAAAGGAATATTATGTCGATATAATAAAAAGCTATTGATAATAGGGCAAAAATACACTGCAGAATGAGGGGGACACGTTTGAAGAAAGACTTAATTTAATGTTTTTCAGTATTTGCTTTTTAGCTGCAATTACCGCAGAAGCTTATTTCATGCAAAGGACCCAGGAGGACTTATTCAGTATTGTCGGAATGGGAGTTGTAGTTTTAATTACCGGCTATCTATGGATGGATGGGCTGCGCAGCCTGTTTACTCAGAAATATACCGAGCTGCTTAATCTGAAGAAGGCTGTTTATACAGCAACCAAGAAGGATACCGCAGAGGTGACCAGGCTTATATCCGAACTGATGGAGCGCCTGGAGCGCCTGGAGCAGCAGACCCAAGATGCCTTACTGACTGTCACACAGTTACAGACTAAGGCTTTAGAAGGACAAAAAAATTCCCTGAACTACAATCTAAATTATAATAAAGAGAATACGAAGCAAATCATTGCAACAATTGAGGAATGCAGTAAGAAAGGGGAGCTATTAGCGCTTTTGTCAAAGCTAAATGACCGCCTGGAAGGCTATGTCCTGACTGCAAAAGAAAACACGGAGGAGGAATACTTGGGAAAAGTAGTTCCAGCCTCCGAGTCAATCCATAAAGATAGTCTGAAAATAACACCACTCTATGAGGATCCCAATAAGAATCTGACCACGGATGAGATCGCATCCTTATTTGCATCCTTCGGTCAATAATTGACCCAAGCCCTGATCACAGGTTAAGGTAATCATCATCCTGATAAAGCCTGCGGGCAGCCCGCCTCTTATAATACGCATTTCTTCTTTTTAATCTTGGACGTTCTACCAATACAAAATAAAGAAGGGCAATGAATACAAATAGTCCGATAATGCCACCCAGAATGATTGGACGCAGGCTGCTTTTTTCAGTCTTCTCCTGTACCGGTTCTGTTGGGCCTGTGGTTGGCTTATTTTTTGGTGCTTCATTTTGTACCAGGCGTAAGGTATCCTGTGCCTTATATAAAATATTTGCTCCGCCAACATATTTACCGCCGTAGTTGTAGGAAATCTTACCGACAACGCTGTGCGTTGTGCCAGAATCCTCAGAAGCTCCATCCTCACTTTGCTTGTTCTCAGGTGTAAAGAAGGTAATCTCTTTGCTTGCATCTTCAAAGGAAGCGCTGTTTGGTAAGATCAGATACCCCTTTTTATCAATCTCCAAAGGAGAAGAAGCCTTGCTTAATAAAGGATTATAGCGGGTAAACATAGGAGATTCGTTGAGTACCTGGGTGGATTCTAAATCTGCAACTGTATAAATGGAAAAGTTATCATAGGCATAATCGAATAATTTCTTGGTATCTTCATATTGATGATTAGAGCTATCATCCCGCATGACAACACAGATTAATTCCAGATCACCGCGTTTTGCCACACTGACAAGGGTGAATTTGGACTTGGAGGTATAACCGGTCTTGCCGCCGATGCAATCATCGTACTGATGACCATCCTTCAGGACGAATT
>JAJUHH010000017.1 GCA_029267975.1 Clostridiales bacterium | reverse complement strand
TATATGTCCTTTTCTTGGCACGTTTCTTCCCTCCTTAACTATGCTTGACGACTAAATCTTCGCCAGCCATTAATTCAACGGTACTCACAACTTTTTAACCGTTTGTGTTCGTGCTCAGTTTTATTTCCTTATCTTCCAAAGTTCAATCTGTAACCCACAGAAAATACAACAAGGCAGATGGGAAACCCAATCCCCTTTCATGAATCAACGGTCAATAAAAAATTAATCCCGGCACTTAACTTAATTTAATTAGCAGATTATTTCTTAGCATCCTTCGGTCTCTTAGCACCGTACTTGGAACGTGCCTGTTTTCTCTTGGCAACGCCTGCAGTATCAAGGGTACCTCTGATGATGTGATAACGTGTACCAGGTAAGTCCTTAACACGTCCACCTCTGATCAGAACAACGCTATGCTCCTGAAGGTTGTGACCTTCACCAGGGATATAGCTGGTTACTTCGATTCCGTTGGACAGACGAACTCTGGCAATCTTACGAAGCGCTGAGTTAGGCTTCTTAGGGGTTGCTGTTCTTACTGCTGTACAAACACCTCTCTTTTGAGGAGAAGATACATCTGTTGTTCTCTTGTTCAATGAATTGAAACCCTTCTGCAAAGCAGGTGCTGTAGATTTCTTTTCCATTGTCTGTCTGCCTTTTCTTACTAGCTGGTTAAATGTAGGCATTAATTTTTCACCTCCTGAAAATTGTTCGGAACAAGTCAAATTGAACGTCAATCCGCTTGTTATTGATAAAGAATTCTGTGGTTTTAATCGGCTTTTTCTGATACTATATAAGCATCAACAAAAAGCGCACAAAAAATACATTGCATGCAGAAATCTGCACGCTAGTAGATTATATATTTTTGTAAATCAATTGTCAAGGGCTTTTTTCAGAGGCTGTTTGCTCTGTAATATTACGTATGCAAAGAAGAAAAAGTCATTCGCAAGCTACAAGACATTAAGAAAGGAAGGAACAAGCTCATCCCTCAGACAGCCTGCCCCTTCCTCTCTCGTATACCAAGCGTAACAGCCTATTCTTTCGTTTCATATTTTGAAACCCTTAAAATCAGTGCTGCAAGGACCATTACTTTGGATTAGTACTGTGTCCAGATAAAGTTATAAGGCAGGTCCGAGCCGGTATAGCCATCCGGCAGATAAACACCGATATAATAGTCACCCGGTTTGATATAGGCGATTGTGTAGACAGAATTATAGGAAGCATTTTCGTAACAATTTGCCAACCGTCTTCCCGACTTATCATATATTCCCAGATAAGCGTTCTTCATATCCTCCCTGGATTCAAGATAAATGATACCGTAGAACCACCCTTCCTTGGTAACCGTTATACGATAAAAATCGCTCTTCTCTGCTGCCGTCACCGTTCCGGACAGCAAAGTATAGTCAGGCACTACCTGCTGATCACTATCACTTTGGCTTTTCACCGGATCTTCCTGCATTCTCCCCTTAAAAAGGGTTGCGATACGTGACTCCTGGTATTCCTTATAATAATTCTCTACCGATACCGGCTTGCTGGTGTCAAGCTTTTCAAGTTCCTTGATATTAATCGCGAAGTTTAAGTTCTGCGAATCCTTGATGACAAAGGTATTCACGCCAACAACCTCACCGTACTCATTCAGGAGCGGACCACCGCTGTTACCGTTTGAGATAGGCGCTGTGGTCTGAACATAATCTATTCCATCTACGACGCGGGATACTGTTGAAATGATACCATCGGACATGGTTCCTGTCAGACCCCGGGGACTGCCCAGGGCATATACTTTATCACCAACACTTATCTTGCCGCTATAGGGCTGCAGGTAGGTATGGCCAGAGGATTTGATCTTAAGTACAGCCAGGTCAAGAGCTTCGCTGTAGCCTTCAATACTCACCACCTCATAGGTTTTTTCATCGTTTGTGATTACTTGTATTTTATTTGCACCGGAAATCACATGGTAATTGGTTACAATCGTATTCTCTGTAATAAAGAAGCCTGAGCCTAAGGCTGATTCCTTGCTTTCTGTATTTTCCACCTGAATTTCCACCGTGGCGGGTCCACATTTTTCATAAAGCTGGCTGGCAGTAAGTACCTTCTTCTTGACGGTTATCGTCTCTTTTAAGGTGTAGGTTTTATTATTTTGCTTTACTGTAACGGTTATGGTTACTTTCCCCTCTGCTACAGGGGTAATCTTGCCGCTTTTGCTTACGGTGGCTATTTTTTTGTTAGAGCTTGCATAAGTAATCTTTGCGTCTTTCACAAGATTATTAACCTTTACCGTATAAGAGGCACCTCCCAGATACAGGGTCTTCTTGGTCTCCTTTAGTGTTGGTGCCTTTACTGCCGCCTCCACAATTTGTGCAGGCATGAGTTCCGGTATGGAAGATGAAACTGTAGTGAATACGAATAATAAACACAGCTTCAAAAGTACTCTCTTATATCTTTTCATACAACATCCCCCTTGTCTTGTGTTGATATCCATGAATGATTAGTTCCTTTATCTACCATTATTATAAAAAATTAATGAGTATTTGCAATAAAAAATATTTAAAAATTCTTATAGTTTTTTATTCTGTTTTGGCTCTTCCCCCCATTAGCAATTGAATAATTTTTCCTCCTATAGTAATATATAGTCGATATGTTTTAAGCTTATAGGATAAGATAACTGCATTTATTCAAGGGATATCATTATCGTTAGCAACTATAATATTTATAATATGAAGCTTTACCTAGCGAGGGGGAATCGATATGAAGGATATGGCACAGACCGAACGGCAAATTTTTATACTCTTATTGCTCTCGGAAAATAAACGTGGATATACCATCAGTGATATCCATGCATCACTGGAAAAATGGAATGTATTTGTTGATAAGAAAACCATCGGGCGGGACATTGACAGTCTTTCCAGTATTTGCTTTATTACTGAGGAAGAAAGAAATGGCAAGACCTATTATACCGCAGATAAATTCCGCCTTCGCGACATTACCTTTACCTCACCGGAATTAATCTCCCTTGCGTTTTTACTGGAGCTAATAAAACCTTATCAGTATATAACCATGGGGAAAACTGCTCAGGAATTAATTCATAGACTTCTTGACAATACTTCTAATTTAAACCGGGAGTTTATAAGACATTTTAAGGGCCTGGTAACAATTAATACCAATGACTATATCAGTGATGTCCTTGATCCTGAGATTGAGGAAGGATTGCAGACAGCAATTCGTAATAAAACAAAGTTGAAAATCCTATATCACAGCTTCGGCTCAGATGAGGACACAACAAGAGTGATCCATCCCTATGAGCTTTTAATCAACGATGGAGCCCTATGTGTGGTCGCATATTGCGAACTGCGGGGTGAACTCAGGGATTTTCGTGTCTCCCGTATCAAAAAAATCACCATACTGGAGGAAGCTTTCGAGATTCCCAAAGAGTACGAACTGAATAAAGCCCGCAGTAAATTCATTCATCTCTCAGGCAATACTTTGGAGCAAATTGAGCTGGAATTTGATGGCCCTACTGCTAAGTACATTAAAGAATACGAGGCGGATCTGGCAGATGAGATCCTCTCGACAGAAACCGGCATTCGCTTTCTTCGCAACACTGCCATCACCGATGAATTGCTGCGTTGGATCATGCAATTTGGCTCCGGTGTTAAAGTAATTAGTCCTCCTCATTTAAAGGAAAGGATTAAGCAGGAACTGACCTTAAGTTTAAATCAGTATGCTTAATCCCTACTCTTCACTGATCTCCTCATTATCATAAAGATACGTGGTATTTCCGCTGTTATTGCCTATCTCAATTCCCTTTCTGATGGGTGCGATCAGAAACCCAACAACCACACCAAAGAGGAAACTGCAAAGTGCTGAGAGAATTATTTCTGACTTCTTCATATTACTTAGACCTCCATAAATATTACTATAATATATACTCTTTCCTGCTAAAATAGCATATTCAGGAAAATTACTTCTATATTAAATATTATCACTCTTCTCCAAGCAAGAAAACAGTTTTCCATTATATTAGGTAAATTTTCCTGTACAGTAACAGATTGCTAATATAGTTAAAAGCAATTTATCTAACTAATAAATTTTTGTTTTCATCTCTCTTTTTCTGTGATATAATGTTGGTTATGCAATTTTTTATCCAGATGGAGGAATCGAACATGAACGATCAAACACATGATGTGTTAGAAGAGAAATTTCGGGAGCTGATCGCTTATGCCAACCGGCAAAAGGGTGTTTTAGAGGCCGAGAAAGTTAATACCCTGATTAGCGAATTAAACTTAGATAACAATCAAATTGACAAAATATATGAAAGACTTGAGGCCTATAATGTCGTTATTTTAAGCAGCGGTGATGAAGAAGAGCCCCCGGAGGATCTTCTGCTTGAGATGGATGATGACGCTGAGGATGCCCAGTCCGAGGTGGAGGCTCTTACAAATTCCTCCTATACCATGTCTGATGATCCGGTTCACCTGTATTTAAAGGAAATCGGTGGTTATCCACTGCTTTCTCTTGCCGATGAGGTTGAGTTGGCAAAAAAGATTGCAGAAGGCGATGAATATTCTAAAAAGCTTCTGGCAGAATCTAATCTTAGATTGGTTGTCAGTATCGCAAAGCGTTATGTGGGCAGAGGCTTATCCTTCCTTGACTTAATCCAGGAGGGAAATCTGGGTCTGATCAAGGCAGTTGAAAAGTTTGATTATACTAAGGGTTATAAGTTCAGTACCTATGCAACCTGGTGGATTCGTCAGGCAATCACCCGATCCATTGCGGATCAATCCCGAACTATCAGAATCCCTGTACATATGTCGGAGGTAATTAATAAAACCTACCGCGTATCACGTAATTTATTACAGGAGCTTGGAAGAGAGCCTTCCGAGCAGGAGATTGCCGATGCAATGAATTTACCTCTGGAAAAGGTAAGAGAAATCCTCAAGGTATCAGCAGATCCAATTTCGCTGGATACCCCCATCGGTGAAGAAGATGATAGTCATCTGGGAGATTTTATCAGCGATGAATCCTTGATGGGGCCGGAAGAAGCAGCTTCCTATTCTATCCTGAAGGATCAGATCACCAAATTACTGGATACCCTTACTGACAGAGAGCAGCGTGTATTAATCCTGCGTTTTGGTCTGAAGGACGGACGCAGCCGTACACTGGAAGAGGTAGGCAAGGAATTTAACGTAACAAGAGAGCGTATTCGCCAGATTGAGGCGAAGGCCCTTCGTAAGTTAAGACATCCAAGCCGGGCGAAGATGTTGAAAGGTTACGATCTAATTTAGTCGGACAACCTTACCTGTAATATACTGACACATCAATGGCTTAAGGCAGGTTACGATTTCATTGTCCCGCATATCTATGCGGGACATTTCACTCTGACATGCTTATAAGCGGGCCAACCACAGGATAGAAGGGAGAATTGACATGCTGCGTATCACTCTCATGGTTCTTCGATGCTTATTTCATTTACCTTTTCGGTTTTATCAGATATGCAAATTATGTGATATTGAAAAATATGATGCTGCCACGCGTTATGCTTACCTGCATAAGCTTGTGAAAACAATAAACAGGCGGGGAAGGATCGTGATTGATTGTCACGGCCTTGAGAATCTTCCAAAGGAAAGCGGCTATATTATGTTTCCCAATCATCAGGGACTCTTTGATTCGCTGGCTTTTCTGGAAACTCACGAACGGCCCTTCGTACCTGTTACAAAGAAAGAAGTAAAGGATGTCATTTTATTAAAACAGGTATTCTGGCTTCTTCAGTCCGAAGTAATCGACCGGGAGGATATCAGGCAGTCCATGCAGGTTATTGTAAATATGACCAGGCGTGTTAAAAACGGTGAGAATTTCCTGATCTTTGCAGAAGGAACCAGATCCCGCAAGGGCAATACCCTCTTGGAGTTCAAAGGCGGCAGCTTTAAGAGTGCCATGAATGCCAAATGTCCGATAGTACCTGTTGCACTGATAGATTCCTTTGTACCCTTTGACAGAAAGAGTCTGCGCAAGGTTACAGTACAGCTTCATTATTTAAAGCCATTATATTATGAAGATTATAAAGACATGAAATCTACAGAGATTGCCGAACTTGTGTCCTCAAGGATTCAAGAAACGATCAATCAGTTTAGAAGCGATTCCCTGCAGGAAGTGTAATATCCCAATGTAGGGGATCCGGATATGAAGGATAAGCAGCATATCATTTATATCCCGGATAAGACCAGTTGATTTTTCCTGTTTTTTCCTGTATAATTACTTTAAATTAAAGTGAGCAAATTTGAGGGAAATGAAATGAATAAGAACCATAGAACCTTTCTGTCTGCGATTGTTTTTATATCTGTTTTCTTTCTGTCGGCTATCTTTTATTTTCCTATTCTTCCAATCTTCCCAACAGCTCCGGATTATAATGCTGCCACAGAGGCAGTTGATGAAACAAGGGATACAAGCTCTGAGAATAATTCTGAATTACAGTCCTTTTCCTATACACAAAATCTGACCCTTGTTACAGAAGACCAGCAGGAAAGACAAACGGAAGCCTCCTTAATTCAGAAACAGGAAGACAATCTTATGACAGAAGCTTCAGATCTTTCTGCCTTCGGGACGACATCTGATCCAAGTAATGTAATAACCGAGGAAAAGGATAACAGTGATAAAAGTACGAAAGTAGAAACTGATGAAGCGAGCCTGACGGTGCAAAGCAAGGCTGTGGAAGCATCTGCCAATGTTGAGGTTGCTGCAGAAGCACCTGGGCTATATGCTGACCTGGGAATATCCATTGCAGATAGTTATGTCTACGTCAGAAAGGAACCCTCCACAGACAGTGAAGCACTTGGAAAGCTATATAAAGACAGTGCTGCAACCATCCTACAGACAGAGGGAGAATGGTATCTTGTGGAATCAGGAAGCATTACCGGTTATATTAAGTCAGAGTACCTAAAGACCGGTATATCAGACGATGAACTCATAGAAAAATACGGTCAAGCTAAAGTTATCGTAGATGTCGACGGATTAAATGTCAGAAAGCAACCCGGTACCGAGGCTGACAGAGTGGATGTAATCTATAAGAATGAGATTTATCCTGTGCTGGAAGCGGATGATACCTGGGTTAAGATTGATATCGAGGACGATAAAATAAAGGGCTATGTTATGCGGGAATATGTCCGCTTTATTGTCGAGTTTAAGGAAGCAGTCTCCAAGGAAGAAGAAGAGGAATTACTGAGACTTGCTGCAGAGGAGAAGGCCAAGAAAGAAACCCAGGTGAAACAGCAGGAGGCTGTAAGCTATTCCAAGGAAGACTTAAAGCTTTTAGCCTGCCTGGTACATGCGGAAGCCGGTTCCCAGAGCTATGAAGGAAAGCTGGCTGTAGCAAATGTTGTCCTCAATCGCGTGAAATCCTCCAAGTATCCCGATACCATCAAGGAAGTCATTTATCAGCCTGGTCAGTTTAGCGTAGCTGCAAGCGGATCTTTACAAAAGCAACTGGATAACTATAAAAATTATAGTTCTAACTCTCAGCTCCTATCCATTAAAGCTGCCAAGGAAGCCTTGAACGGCTCAAATAATATCGGCTCCCGTCTTTACTTCCACTCTTATCGTACTGCTGTTAATAAGGGCTATGATGATAAAAAAACAGCCGTGAAGATTGGCGGACAATTATTCTGGTAATACATAAAGGGTAACTCAGCAGTTCAGACTGAGTTACCCTTTCTATTCATGATTCACTACTTACTGTTAACTTTTTACTATTAACGATTAATTACTTATTATTAACTACTTACTATTATCTATTTACAATGGATACTTCAGCTGACCATTATAGCTTCAGCTGAAGGGGAATGCCATTCTCGTATTTCACATTGGTCTCCCCTTGGATCAAAGGCTTCATATAGGCGATTAACTCCTCAGTCACATCATGCCCATCCGCTGTAATCCAGTTTAGGGGTACTGTCTTTTCGTGATTCGCCACCTCATTTACCGGAACAGAGATGAATTCTACCCGGTAGGGAGCATCGCTCAGACGCCTGATTGCAGCCATTCGTCCGCTCTCTCCGTCCAGAGCACAGCTGAGGGCCTTCTGACCTAACATAAGGGATTCCATAATATCCGTTTCACTTGCAATATGTGCAGCCGCACGCTGCATCAGATTAAGCTCAATGGAACGAACCTTACAGCCAATTTCCTTACGAACCAGCTGCTCTAAGGCTCTGGCAGCACCGGCAATATATTTATGGCCAAAATTATCTACCGCACCACTGGACATTTGATCTGATACATAATTTCCATTACGGTCCTTAATTCCTTCACTGACGGCAACAAGAATACCAGGTTTTTGTGCCAGCTTCTCCTTTACATCACGAATGAAGCTTGCATTATCAAACTCTTTCTCACAAAGGTAGATGAGATCTGCTCCTGCACCCTGGTTTATCCTTGCAAGGGCTGCAGAGGCGGTCAGCCAGCCTGCATTGCGTCCCATGATCTCAACAATGGTTACGGCAGGGATATCGTAGGCCCCGATATCACAGGCAAGCTCAGAGATGGTTGTTGCAATATACTTTGCTGCGGAACCATATCCGGGGCTGTGGTCGGTCAGATTAAGATCATTATCAATGGTCTTAGGGGCCCCCATAATAATAAAATCATGTTGATTAAAACGACAATACTCAGAAAGCTTATCGACTGTATCCATGGAATCATTTCCCCCGATATAGATGAAAAACTTAATCTCATATTTATAAAAGGTCTCAACGATCTTTTTATAGGGTTCCTCGTCCTTGCGCCAGTCCTTCATCTTATAGCGGCAGGTCCCCAAAGCGGAGGATGGGGTATAGGTAAGTGTATCCATTGCTTTTGAGTCTCTGACAAGCTCATTTAAGTCAATCAAACGTTCCTTAATGACACCTTCAATTCCATTCCTTGCACCGTATACCTTATCAATCTTCCCACTCGCACGCACACCCGTTAATACACCGGCCAAGGTCGCATTAATCGCTGCAGTTGGTCCTCCGGATTGTGCTATCAGTAAATTCTTCATTCCATATCCTCCCGGGTATCTAATAGTAATTCGGTTACAATATTAGCATAAGTTTCCATACTCGGTCAAGCTTTGTACTTATGCATTCTTTAAGGGAAATAATTTACGGATGATACCGCTTGCCTCGATACTCTTAATTAAGGAATAAAGGAGCACTGTTTCGATAGGAAACATAATAATAAGTTTTATCAGTCTTGTGGGAAGCATCACAATAAAACTATTGCCGGTTAATTGTGTCAGCCAGAAGGTATTTAACAGTAGATCCACAAATATTGATCTGATACCATTGACCAGAAGTACTCTTGGTAACCTTATGGGCCTGCGATACAGGATTAATCCATAAATCAGGCCGGTGAGCATGGAGCTAAGGGTAAAACCAAAATAAAAGGCACCTGTTGGTTTAACAATAAAGTTCAGGATATCAATGACCGCTCCGTATATCACCCCTACCACAGGACCAAATAAATAATACACAAATTCATTTGGAAGAAAGGTGAAGCCGATCTTAACAATCTCACCGAGCTGTACGGTAAGACTGCCAAGGGCAACGGAGATGGCAGCCAGCATGGCTGTGAGTGTGATGCATCTTATGCTTTTAAATTCTTTGGAAGATGCCTTGAAGAGTTCCATAAATTTTGACATAAAAAAATTACCTCCTTTGCAGACCTTTTACTACAATAAGAGATAAAATCAAATAAAAATTTGACTATCCAGTTGTAGCAGCGGGATGCGAACCATGTACCGCAAGTTAAACTTTTCGTCCGATTGACAACTCCCTGTTCAATCAGCACTTAACGCACAAGGTCCTACTCTGCTTCTAATATTTTTTGTAAGCTAAGTATAGCATAAGATTCTATATTTGCAAGCGATAATTATAAAGCCGCCCTCTGAAGTAAACGAGAGCGGCACAATATTTCAATTATTATTTTGTAAAATCAGCAGGGAATGCAGGATTGAATGCATAGAAGTTTCTTGAGTCAAGCTCCTCCTGGATCATTCTCAGAGCCTCACCAAATCTTTGGAAATGGATAATCTCTCTTTTCCTTAAGAACTTGATGGGTTCACATACATCATGATCATGAATTAAGCGGAGAATATTGTCATAGGTTGTTCTGGCTTTCTGTTCCGCTGCCATATCCTCAATCAGATCGGTGATGGGATCCCCTTTGCTTTGATACTGATTGGCATTATTCGGCACTCCGCCTGCTGCCATGGGCCATACTCCTAAGGTATGATCCACATAATAATTTTGAAAACCGCCTTCCATTATCTCCTGCGGAGTTAAATCCTTGGTTAATTGATGAACGATTGCACCTACTATCTCCATATGTGCAAGCTCTTCCGTACCGATGTCTGTTAATAAACCGGCAACTTTTCTGTTGGTCATGGCATAACGCTGTGATAAATAGCGTAAGGATGCATTAATTTCTCCATCAGGTCCGCCATATTGCGACATGATAACCTGTGCTAATTTTGGATTTCTTTCAGTAATGCAAACCGGAAACTGCAGTCTCTTCTCATAACTCCACATATCTTAGCCCCTTCCTTCCCATGGCCAGGGTCCATCCACCCAAGCCCAGTGGTTATCGTTCTCAACGCGATACATCTCGATTGGTCCGTAGCATCTGGTGTATTCATTCACAGCTTCATTTCTAACCTTAGACACTCTGCTCCAGTAATCCAACGCGCCTTTGTCGGTGGGATGTGTATCCAGGAATAATCTAAGTTCATCCATTACAAAGCTAGTCGCTTCGATTACTGAAAATAACTTCTCTCTGCTACTTCCATCCATCCTATTTACATCCCCTTCCATACCAGTCCAGATCCAGCTCTTTAAATAGTGTTCCCTTCGCTAAAGCAACAAACTCGTTCTCCTGCAGGTCCCTGAACTGCTGCCAGGGCACATAGCACATTGCCAGCGGGAAATTTTCAAGTCCTCCGTCATCATATCTGTCTCTCATATACATGTCATCCGGTGTATATCCGCCAGCAATACCGCCACACACGGGATCCATCATTCTATCCGGCATTCTGTCTTGCATTCTATCCGGCATCCTGTATGGCGAAGCATTGCGATTTAATCCGCACTGACCTACTGTAGTGCGATTCATCCGTTTATCCATTCAATTATCTCTCCTTTCAAAACTTTTAATAAATGCATTATGATTTTTTTACTTTTGTCGTCTATACATCTTATGAGGAAGGGACAATTCTGTGCCTGTTTCGACTTTGCAATTCCCAGGATATTGATTTACTTTATAAAACAAGACTGAATAATAGTTGCAATTATGTTGAATAAGCGCATTTTGTGCTGCAAATCATTGACATTGTAGGATTTTTACTATATATTTTACTTATAATCCGTGTCTTTTAAGGTTAGGATAGGATAATTAGGACAATGCTTTTTAAGGGAGATTAACTCATGTATCATTTTATTATAAATCCCAAATCAAGCTCCGGCAGAGGCATTCGCTTTTGGTGGCTGGTAAAGGATGAACTAGATACACAAAAGATTGAATATACAGAAGTATTTACAGAACATATGGGGCATGCTACCGAACTGGCAAGAAAGATCTGCACGGAGTACCCCGGTATCAAAAATATAGTAGTTGTGGGCGGTGACGGTACCGTCAATGAAGTGATCAATGGTATTGATAATTATGATGAGGTAATCCTTGGTTATATCCCATCAGGATCAAGCAATGACCTGGCAAGAGGCTTAAAACTGCCAAATGATCCTGTGGAAGCCTTGCACCGCATCCTGAGACCCAGCAAGTTCCAGTATCTCGATCTGGGTCAGATCACTTTCCCTGATAAAGAGCTTGCAGCGCACAGATTTACCTGCTCCAGTGGAATAGGTTATGATGCCGGTGTATGCTATGAGGTTCAGGAATCACCCCTGAAGAAGAGTTTAAATCGTTTCCGTATCGGTAAATTTGTATATTTAGCAATTGCAATCAAGCAAGTGTTCAGTACCCCATATATGACAGCAACCATTACATTAGATGATGTTACGAAGACCACATACTCCAAGGTGCTTTTTGTCTCAAATATGATTCATAAATATGAGGGTGGTGGTTTACTCATGGCTCCGGATGCAGATCCTACGGATGGAAAGCTCAGTATCACCCTTGTGCATGGTCTTGCAAAAGCTAAAGTCCTTCTTTTGCTGCCAACAATATTTAATGGAACGCACATTAAGTTCCGCGGTGTTGAGACCTTTCATTGCAACAAGATTGAGATCAAAACCGATACTGATATTGCAGTCCACACAGACGGCGAAGTTCCCGCCATTTGCTCTCACATTGTGGCCACCTGCATTCCAGGGAGACTAAGAATGATCCTATAGCGAAAGAAGGTATTAAGATGCAACGACGAACCAATATTCAAGTTTCATCCTTAATTATTCTCTTAAGTATTATAACGATTCTGGTCCAGTATGGAGCCTATTACTTTTTTGCGGCTTTTTATGTAATCTGGGGTGTCGCAATCCTGATTTCCGTAATCAGCTGTATTTTACTGACAGAACAAACCTCAACCTTTGAGGCATGCTTTAACTACTCTGCACTAGCCTTGTTTGTCAGTCTGGTAGTACTTGTAATGTCCTATTTCAACGAAACACAAAGCTTCCTGCCCTATACTGGCAGCATGTTAGGGATTGCAGTGATCAACTGGCTGATCCCCAACTGGTTCTGCTTTTTTCGAAATATGCTGGATTACGGAACACGCTTTGATGACTACCCTGTTTTTTATCGTAATCACTGTGTTTTATTCTTTGTCTTCTATCTTGGGGCTATTTTATATACTGCCTTTGCTCCTGATGCAGTTCCTTTTGCCTATGAAGGAAGTCTTACCATACCCAACTTTATCCCCTTTGAGGCGATTACCATTCTTATCGAGGACTATCTTTATGGAGCCACTACCCTTGGCAGTCTTCTTACATACCTGCTTTTCAGAATTCTTGTGTTTATGCCTTATGGCTACCAGGTCTCCTTGTCCCTTCGAAGGAAAAATCGTCTTTGGAGGTTACTGGCTATTCTGACCCTCCCTGTTTTATTGGAGCTTGCCCAGTATGTTTTAATTCCAGAACGTTTTGATATTGATGATATCATTTATGCCCTGCTAAGCGGGATTCTGGGTTCCATGGGCTACCATCTTGGTAATATGATTTTCAGAGCCTTTACAGGAAGGGACTTCCTGACCGATGGGAATGACCGCCACTATGCCCATAGCAGCATACATTTTTAGCATATCCCTGTATTACCTGGATATGAAAAGTAAACTGATCTATCGTATAAAATGATATGCTCTCTTCTAAACAAGTAGATTAAACTTCTTGTTTAGAAGAGAGCTTTTTATATTTATTCACGGGTTTCGTCCTGCTTCCAGAAGTCTTCCAAAACCCCTTTCATGGTCTTAATATTCACTGTGACATTGGGAAACCACTCCCGGGGGAATAGGCTGTAATATTGCCTTTGGGAAAAACGTTCATCCAATAAAAGAATGGCTCCTCTGTCCTCTTTGGTCCGAATTACCCTGCCTGCAGACTGAAGTACCTTATTCATTCCGGAATACAGGTAAGCATATTCAAATCCATTATTATTCTTCCGATCAAAGTAACCCCGGAACAATTCCCTCTCATTGCATACCATAGGCAAGCCTGTACCAACAATGATCGCACCAATCAGACGGTTATTCTTTAGGTCTATTCCCTCACTGAATATTCCACCCATAACACAAAATCCAATTCTGGTATTCACAGGATCTTCCACAAACTCCTCCAGAAACAGCTCCTTTTCCTCCTCCGTCATACTGTTGCTTTGTATCACCAGTCCCGGAAGCTCCTGACCTGCCAGCTCCGCAACGGTCTGCAGCAACTGATACGAGGGAAAGAACACCATGTAGTTACCGGTTTTTGCAGCGGTAAACTCTTTGATATAATGTAAGATTTTAAGATATTCCTGCTCCGAACGTCTGGAATACTTTGTACTCACATCATTTCCTATCATAATCAGACGATTCTCTGGCAGGAAAGAGGAGGGGGCATATACTGCGTAATCTTCTTTGCTTCCACCAAGCTGCTCCATATAATAATTGATGGGAAGCAGTGTCGCAGAGAAGAGTACACTGCTGCGCCCCCGCTCCATACAGGTGTGTAGGTTTTTGGACGGATCCATGCATTGCAGCTTAATGCGGAAGCGATCCTCCTCATAATCCGTATAGATGGTATAATTATCATCGTAAAGCTCATATATATTCAGAAAATGCCTGATATTCAGGTAAAGGCCCAGTATCTCTTCCTTCCCTTCAAAGATAACTCCCTCCTGAAGAAAGAGCTCATACTCTGTCATGAGACTCATCAAATGCATGCAAAAGCCATCTGCATTCTCAAGCACTTCAAATTCGTCACAATCCCGCCGCAGTTTTAAGAGATCATTATTACAATGCTCCAGGAGCTTAACCAGCTTGGAGCTCTTGTCCTTCAGCAGCCTCTTTACCTCTAAGAAATCATCCTTATACAGAACGGCACTGTACATCTCCCTTGCCCGGTCCACCAGGTTATGGGCTTCATCTATTAAAAATACATACTCCCCAGGCTTGTCATTGGCAAAGAAACGTCTCAGATATACGTTGGGATCAAATACATAATTATAGTCACAGATAATTGCATCTGACCAAAGGGTTACATCAAGGCCCATCTCAAAAGGACAGACGCAATGCTTCTCGGCATAGCTTAAAAGATGTTCTCTGGAAATATCATTTTCATGGGTAAGAAGATCATAAACTGCATCATTAACACGGTCAAAATGTCCCTTAGCCCTGGGACAGGAACCCGGGTTGCAATCAGGCTTATCAAGAATACACACCTTCTCCTTGGCGGTAATGGTGACTGCCTTTAGGTTCAGACCATTCTCCCCCAGTATCTTAAAGGTATCCTCTGCTACCGTTCTGGTTATTGTCTTGGCTGTCAGGTAAAAGATCTTCTCTGCCAATCCTTCTCCCATCGCCTTTACTGCAGGAAAGACAGTGGATATGGTCTTGCCAACTCCTGTTGGTGCTTCAATAAAGAGCTTCTTCTTACGAAGAATGGTCTTATATACTCCCGTAACAAGTTCCTTCTGCCCCTCACGATATTCAAAGGGAAAGTCTAAGGCTTTAATGGCCTTATTCCTTTTCTCAGCCCATTTGATCTGCCATGCCGCCCATTTTGCATACTCCTCCACCAGATGATCAAACCAGGCGCTTAGTTCTTCATAGGACAAGGTCTCTTCAAAATAACGCAGGGTCTCCGTCTCAAGATTGGCATAGGTCATGCGGATTCCGATTCTTTTTAAGTCCTTTTGCTTTGCATAGATATAGGCATAACACATAGCCTGCGCCCTATGTACGCCAACCGGGCCACTCATATAGGAAAGGTCCATATAGACCCCCTTAATTTCATCGATTATATATTCCGGAGGATTTGCCTCCTCCTCTTCAAAGATCAATCTGGAAAAGTCCTCTCGGATGGAGCGGTTATCTATAATGCCATCCGCTCTCCCCTCTATCATCAGTTCGAAATCAATATCATTTCTTGTGACAGGGACTGTGATTGCAAGCGAAACCTCAGCCTGATAATTTGCCCCCATCTGCTTCTGGAGCTTTCGGTGAAGCTTACTGCCGGCCTGCATCGCATCCGCGTCGCTTCTGGCCCTTGTATTATCCAGATCCCCGGAGCAAAGGATAAATTCCACAAGGCTTCGAACCGATATTTTAATACTTCTGATCTCCTCCGACATCACACCTGCTCCTTTCATCTCTATTTTTCTATCATACCATGAAATGCTCTCTATGCCAAGCCAGGCAAAACATTTGTTTGGAACAGGATGGTATAAAATATTTCCATAGATATGCTTGCATTTTTTACCTCAATCTGGTACATTCTACTTATATTCCTCTTATATGATTTAGGAGGATTGCAGGCAGAATGAAGATAAGTCTCTCCTGCCATCAATATAAAAAGTGAGGTAGTATTATGAGTGAGCACAATCACGGACACGACTGCGGCTGCGGACATGAT
>JAJUHH010000016.1 GCA_029267975.1 Clostridiales bacterium | reverse complement strand
CGGACGCAGGATCGTATCAGAGCAGCACTGCGTCCAGCGATCACGATGAAATGTCCCATCCAAAGGACAACTGCTCACCCCTAACATTTGAATTTTGCCTTTAACATCGCGCGTAGCCCAATATAAGAATAATTGATTTTGGAATATACATACGTCTGCATCAATTGCTCTTCCATTATTCCACTCTCCTACCGGGCGAATAATGGGATTCGTTTCATTCCGTACAAAATTGATACCATCGGTGGAATAAGCGTGGCATATTGCATCCCGTTCAAAATTCCCATAGGTCTGATAGAAAAGATGAACCTTTCCATCTAAAACAATCGCTCCAGGCGCACAGATTCCCCTTTCCTCCAGCGCCCCAACCGTTTCTATATCTGCAAGCTTTTCCCATTCTACCAGATCGGTGCTGCTTGCTATGCCTATTCCCCAGACTTCTTTTCCATCCTTTTCAGTTCTATTTGAATAGTACATAAAGTATTTATCTTGATATCGAACCACAGCAGGGTCCTTGGCTATATTTTGGGGACCTCTTGTTCTGTCTGTGAATAGCATCATGTTTATTTCCTCCATTATCATGTTTTCACAGAAAAGGAGACGAGCAGCACGTCTCCTTCGCTGTATTATTGCTTATGTAATTTTTTATTTATGTTCATTTGCATATATTTCATTTGCTTCTTTTGTAATCTGCTCACCACCGTTAGCATACCAGTTAGCTACCATCTCATCAAAATAGCTTAATGGCTTATCACCAGTAATAATACTAATATAGCCTTCATTTAAAATCTTATCCAGCTCAGCACCATACTTTGCTCTCGATTCAGGTGTTTTAAATATCACACTGACATAACCATTATTCTTATCCTTGAACTCTTCATCTGCCCATACGAATTGCTGAGCATATGCTACCTTTTGATATTCCAGATTACCTCCCTCTTCAATAAAAGCAAATGTATTGGCCGCTCCCATTGTACTGCAGAATGCATTCAGAGAAGTCGCTTCTTTCGCATCGCCGATTGCAACAAAGGCCTTCTTTCCTTCAAAATCAATAATATCCGAATATACGCCTATGGTACCACGATTTACCTCCACAGACCGTTCAACAGAGCTGCAATTCATATCATCGATAATCTCTAACAGACGCCCAAATCTCTCCTGATCTTTCACCAAGTCTGCCGAGAATACTGTTCTCAGCTTTCTAAAGTCAGCCTGATCAGTACCTTTGTGACCATTCGGTCCCTCCGGTGCATATCCCATAGCATAGGTACCGGTATTCCCTGAGTTTTTCCACTGAGCAGTCATCTCGCCGATCGCTGTTCCATTCTTATACTGTGACATATCCGGAAGCCAGTGATAGAATGATCCCATATTGGTATAGCCAATCTTATTGTTTAAAAACTTATGGGTTATGGCCCAGTATCCACCTTCATTCTCACCTGTTATAAACTCAGGATCTATCACTCCATCAGCATACCACTTGCTTAGATACTCCAAAGCTTGTTTCATCTCTGGCTTAACGTCACCGTATACAACCTGCCCATTCTCATCCAGAAGCCATTTACCTCTATAACTTCCGAAGGCTCCATAAATTGTACGAACACCTGTTTGGGATAAACCATAGGTATCATTTTTACCATTACCATCCGGATCATTCTTCGCAAACTTATAGAAAGCATCTTCGAATTCGTCTAAGGTTCTTGGTATATTCTCAATACCAACATTCTTCAACCAGTCCGTTCTCCACACGACTGGAGTTGCAATCGTATCATATAAACGAAAACAAGGGATACTATACATTAATTCACCATCAAATTTTGCAATCTGCCATGCACTCGGATCGGTTTCGTCTATGTACTTGGACAGATTAGGTGCGTGCTCTCTGAAGAACTCTTCCGTCCATCCACCGATAATACCATCCTGATAGTACTTATTCATATCAACGTATTGCATTACATCAGGAATCTCACCGGATGCAACCATTAAATTAATTTGGTCTGCTCCCTGTGCATCTTCTACATACACCAGATTAAAGTCTGCATTGTACTCCTCTTCCCATCTTACAAGCATCTCCGGATTTTCATCCCAGGGACCAAAATTACGCATAGCCATGCTATACTCATAATGTTTTGGAGCTTCGGTTTCAGATGTCACTCCACCCTTGGTTTCATTTGTCACATTACCGCTTACCACAGATTCACCATTTGATTCATTGCTTGTTCCCTTGCTGCTGCAAGCACTAAAGAGCATGGTACATAGCACAGCAATCATTAAAATACTAACAACTTTCTTTCTCATCACTTTACCCCTCACCTCTTTTATTACAACGCAATGCGCATTGTTTATAGTTACCCTTTTAACGACCCAATGATAACACCTTTCACAAAATATTTCTGGACAAAGGGATAGACACACATGATTGGCAGCATGCACACAAAAGTTGTTGCAGCCTTTAAGGTATCAGGAGTGATATGATTTGTGTCTGTACTATTCAGATCCATCATCTGTTGTGTCCCTTCCAATAATATTCGGCGCAGCACAACTTGCAAAGGCAGCTTGTCAGCATCACGCATATAGATCATGGCATCAAACCATGCGTTCCAATGTCCAACCAATACCCACAATCCAACGGTGGCCAATACAGCCTTTGAAATCGGAATTACAATACTGAAAAATATACGAATACTCCCTGCTCCGTCTATTTTCGCAGATTCCTCCAAACTATCCGGAATTGCCATAAAAAAGTTTCTCATGATAATCAGATTATAAGAGCTGACCAATCCAGGTAAAATCAAGGCTAATCGATTATTAATCAAATGAAGATCAACCATCCATAAATAGGACGGTATCATACCTCCGGAAAAAAACATAGGGATCAAGACTACCGTTGTCCACAGATTACGGTTAGGCAGATTTTTCTTTGATAATGCGTATGCTCCCATTGCAGTTACCGTTACGCTCAGCACTGTTCCGACAGATGCCCTGAGGATTGTCTCTCTATAGCCGGACCATATGTAACGGTTTGTAAGAACATATTTATAATTAAAGGAAGATATCTTCTTAGGCCACATTTGAAGCGCATCAACAATACCGGCATCAGCGGCGCTGATGGATTTTACGAATAGATTCCAGAATGGGAATAGTATTGTCAAAGAAAACAATGCCAGGAAAAGGTAAATCACCATATCTGATATCTTAATCTTATTTACATGTTGGTTTTTTCTCCTCAAATTCATCCTTCCAGCTCCTCCTACCATAGGGAAGAATCCCCCATCTTCTTTGCGATACTATTCGTTAATATTACAAATCCGAGGCCGATTACATTTTTGAACAGATTGACAGCTGTCGAAAAGCTGTATTGCATTCCCTCCAGACCTCGTCGATATACATAGGTATCAATGATATCGCCGACCTTATAAACACCTTCATTATACATATTCATTATTTGGTCAAAGCCCGCATTCAAAATCCCTCCGGTATTGAGGATTAAGATGATTGTTATTGTTGGTACGAGACAGGGTAGGGTAATATAGCGCATCTGCTTCCATCTTCCGGCACCGTCAAGCATTACAGCCTCATACATTTGCGGATCAATACCAGCGATAGCAGCCAGGTATATTACTGTACCCCAACCAACCCCTTGCCAAATACCGGTAGTGATGATTGTAAACACAAACCATCTCGGATCACCCAAAAAATAAATCTGTCCTATACCAAACTTAGTTAAAATCGCATTTACAGGCCCTGAGGACGGTGATAACAACTGTTGGAATACTCCGGCCAGAATAACCCAGGATAGAAAGTGCGGTAGGTAACTTATTGTTTGCACCACCTTTTTATATCTGGCATGCTTCACCTCATTTAATATAAGAGCCAATATGATAGGTGCCGGAAAACCGAACACTAACCTCAAAAAACTAATCCATACCGTATTTTTAAGAATTTCAAAAAAACTAGGCGTTGAAAATAATTCTTTAAAATTAGCTAATCCTACCCATTTACTTCCCCATATGCCTTGCATTAGCTTATAGTCCTTGAAGGCAATTACGATTCCCTGCATTGGTATGTAGCAAAATATTATGTAGAAAACCAGTGCAGGTACAAGCAAAATAAAGAGCTCTTTATGTTTCCAGTATTGATTTAACAATGCCCCCGTCTTAAATCTTTTCCCTTTCACATTCTCCTCCTAAGATTGCATTATTGAATTGAAATAACGTCTTAATCTTATTTTTTATGCATTAAACGTTTTTCTGTAATTCAGCATACATATTGTTAGTATTTAACAATATGTTGCTGTATTACTTGGTTTTGCTATACATTTTTTTAACTTCATACGCCATGCATTAGTTAAACGTTTTTCCTTATTTAGGTTAACATACCCATAATATCTTTGTCAATTAGTTAATTATTAATTTTTTATTTTATAGCTACCGGCCATTGTTTAAAATAATACTTGAAAATCCTTTTAATATAAGCTAAGCTATGCATAATAAAGAATTATGCTCATTTTGAACAGATAAACGTTTTTCAATAAATATCAACAATAGCTTATAAGGAGGAATATATGGTTACTATTCATGACGTAGCAAAATTAGCTGGCGTTTCCATAGCTACTGTTTCACATGTACTGAATGGAACTAAGAAGGTCTCCGCCAAAACGGAGGAAAAAGTGAAAAAAGCACTGTCTGACTTGAATTATGTCCCGAATATAGCTGCAAAAAGTTTGAAATCACAAGACTATAAATCCATAGGGGTGATTGCCGAAGATATAAAAGCTTTCAGTACACCCCCCATTATTGACGCTGTGTGCGGTTATCTCAATGAAAGAGGATACACAATAACTCTATGCAATCTCAGAACTTACAGCCACTCACAATATGATACACAGCTGCTTATCTCAAGTATGAAGATTTTAGAATCCTCAAGAGCCAGGGGTGCGATTTATATCGGTGCAGCTTCACCAAATGTTTCTTTTATCCGTTCCATGATTAAGATCCCCGTGCTTTTTGCTTATAGCTCAGCATTAGAGTCTGATTATTCCATTGATTATGATAACTATAAAGCGGCCCGTCTTGCTGCTATGCATCTTGTTTCACAGGGGCATAAGCGTATCGCTATCATTACAGGAGCATTAGATCAGGATTTTGTACATCAGCGTATTATGGGCTTTCAATCTGTTATCATGGAAGCCGGGCTGACACTTCCTCCGGAATATATTCTTCCAGGCAATTGGAATTATAACCTTGCTTATCAGCAGACCTGTAAGCTTTTAGACCTTGCAGAACCGCCCACTGCAATATTTGCAATGAACGATTCTATGGCTTGCGCTGTTATTGCCGCTTGCCACAAACATGGTTTGAAAGTTCCTGAGGATCTGTCTGTTATCGGGTTTGATAATAGAAGCTGCTCTGCTTACAATACCCCAGCCATTACTACCTTAGGCATTCCGCTTTATGAAATAGGGATAGCTGCGGCCGCATCCTTTTTGAAGCTGTTAGAAGGGGAAGCTCTTCCTCATAAACAGCTGCTGGACTGTGCGCTGATAGAGCGAGAGTCTGTTGCTTCTCCAAGGCAGTATCCCAATCTTTAGTAATAATAAAAAGGCATTCACCTTATGGTGTTTGCCTTTTTATTATTATTTATCTTTATTGGTCGTCAGGCGTTAATGATATATTACGGATGTGGGACATGGTCCCCTTTGGATGATATAAACGAATCCTGTTCTTTCCTTTTTGCAGTTTGATCACTACTTCCTTGCCCTCATAATTATCCCAGACAGGGAAGAACCACCCGCTGGTGCTATGTAAGTAGGTCTTCACCAAGGTATCTCCATTGGCTTCGATACATATATCCCGGCTGTCTCCACCACAATAGCCGATGTTTAGGATATAATCGCCTGTTTCCGGCAGATAGATGTCTTCGAAGATCATTTCGGCCTCGTATCCAAGACCTACCGCTTCATATTCCCCTGTTGCGCAGGTGATCAGTTCTGCTCCATTTGTTAAAACTGCCGCCTCGGCGCCCAGTGTGATGGTTACCGCAGGACTGTTATCGATCAGACAGAATTTATGTATGGCAGGTACAAAACCTGATACCCGCTTGATCCTCAGCTTATTCTCACCTTTGCTCAGCCGAACCGTCAGTTCATGGCTGATAAATACCTTATTGGATTTGCTTGCCGGCATATGAGCCTGCGCTGTACTGATGCCATTGGTAACTGAAAGCTTCCAAGCTTGTTCTGCTGTATAAAAAAGACGTAAGGTATAGGCTTTTGTCTCCGGCACCTTTAAGACAAGCTCTGCCCCTCCCAGTAGCTGCAGCCCTTTCAGGTCCTGATTCCAATGGACAATCTCACTGCCCTTTATCGCTTTTGCTTCTGATGCCATGAATTCTATCCCTTCTGTCATATAGCCTGAGCATATCCCCTTTCTCGGCTCTTCGATCGTCTTAGCAATATAGAGGGCTGCTCCGCCTGCATTCAACAGATTGAGCGTGATCACTGTGTTTTTGGTGACCGTCATTGTTCTTATCTTTATCATTTCACCCTTATCGTCATCTTCGTAGATCTCTGCTTCAAAGCTTCCCTCCGGCAGGAAATCCATGGTTAACTCAATGGTCTGCTTGGGTGCCGTAATCACACCGACAAACCATTCCTGCCCTTTGTTCCTCATGATGGCTGCATGATTGCCCGGGAAGCCGGAAAGAACTTTGACACCATCATAGACAGGATAGGTCCGGCGTAAAAATCTTGTACCATTCCAAGCTTCCAGATAAAACAAGGACATGGCATAATGGGTGATGCCGGAATAAAATACAAGCGGTAAGGCAAGCTGATGACCGGGTGTGGTGTTTCGATTGCGATTGGATAAGCCTAGCGGGGTATAATCCATGGGGCCTGCTACATTTCTGGTAAAAGGAACGGTGCAGTTATGTTCTGCATTAGGCATATCGCTCCATTTGTAATGCTCCAGTCCCATAATCCCTTCTGCAGTTAAGAAATTCGGCCAGGTACGCCCTTCCCCCATAGGCTTGGTTGAGCCATGGAAGTTGATCATGAGCTTATGCTTGATCATCAGGTCTGCAATCATATGATATTGCCACATGGTATGACGGGAGTCGTTTTCAAAGAAATCCACTTTTAATCCATCAACACCCCAGCTAGCCCAGAGTGGAATAAGCTCCTTGGCCTTCTCATAGGTATCTATGCGCTGCATACCGGTCCAGATATGGATTTGCACATTCTTTTTGTGGGCATAGTCGCAGATCTTTTTTACCCAGCTTGCATCCCAGCCGCAATCCAGGGTAACCGCTTCAAAGCCCATGGCCGCAGCAAAATCCACATACTTCTTTGATTCGGAATAAAGCTGCGCTCCATTTTCATACTCCCACCAGGCCCACAGCGCACGACTGGGTTTGATCCAGGTTACATCCTCAATCACCGAAGAAGGATTAAGGTTATAATTCAGGGTATTGTTTACCAAAGCATCCAGGCTGTCTTCCACCGCAATCATTCTCCAAGGAGACTGAAAAGGCAAGCTTGAAGCGATGGGCTGCCCCTTTTCTTCCGGTGCAAAGGCAATGGTCATGGTATGGTCCCCTGTGCCCTTCAGATGGCAGGAACAGTAACTTCCATTGGTATTCAGTACATTTGCTTCATTCACCATGAGCCATCTGTCACTTCTTTTATCATGCAACAGTGCCGGCATCCCATAGCCTTGCCCCATTAAGCCCTTATCCCACTCATGCAATAGATAGGGTCCTTCATAGGTTTTGATCCAGTCCTGCAGCCAAAGCATGTCAAATGCTTCAGCAAAGCAGAAGGCTGTTGTTTCTTTCTTAATCTGCACAGAGCCCTCATCCAGAGGAATTTCATAACGGAAGGCCGCCCCTTCCTCATAAGCCCTTAGCCGTAGGATAAAAGGATATCCCTCACAGAGAAAATAAAGCGCCATCTCATTGGCATCATTGTGATATTCTGATTTTTTGCCTGCAGGAAGGGTATAGCTTTCATGGATCGAGGTGCTTTCCATCCTTTCAAATATAAAGCCTTTATCAAATTCAGCAAGGCTGGTGATGATCCCAAGGGAACTTTCCTCCATGACCGGATTACCATCCTTCCTAATACTATAATATAAACTGCCGCCTTCCTTTTGTATAATTTCTACGCTGAGCCTTTCCCCGGGGGAATTAATCTGCCACATCGTTTATTCTCCTTTCGTCTTTATCCTTTCACACTGCCCATAACAATCCCTGTTGTAAAATATTTTTGCAAGAAGGGATAGATTAATAAAATCGGCAGTGCTGCCAAAAAGATTTGTGCTGCTTTTCCTGTTGCGTCTGATATGGTACCGCTGGTACGGACGTCCCTTAAGGATTCCATGGCCATCAGGTCTCTGGAGATGACCATGGTTTGCAGATAGGTCTGTAAGTGATATTTTTCAGGTGAATTCATATAGATCAATCCATCAAACCAGGAATTCCAATGGTTAACAATAAAGAATAGGGTAACTGTGGCCAGCACAGGTGCAGAAACCGGCAGAATGACCGATAAAAGCACGCGCAGGTGCCCGGCTCCGTCAATCTGAGCTGCTTCTTCCAATTCCTTGGGAATGCTTCTGAAAAAGTTCATCAAAAGAAGGACATTGAACACATTGACGAGATAGGGAATTACAAGTGCCCCCAGGGAATTGATCAAACCTGTATTTCTGACAATCATATAGGTAGGAATAAGTCCACCAGTAAACATCATGGGGATGACAAAATACCAGATATAATATTTTCTTGCGGCAAACTCATGGTTTTGCTTGGAGAGGGCGTAAGCTGCCAAAACAGAAACAAGCATGCTCAAAGGAACTGCAATAAATACCCTTTGAAAGGATACAAGTAAAGAATCAAAAAAAGCAGCCTTTGAAGCCATATACTTATAAGCATCCAAAGTAAAGTTGACCGGAATTATGCCTACTTCACCTGCTGTTGCTGCACCGCTTGAGCTGAAGGATATAGCCAGCTGGTTTAAGATCGGGAGCAGGCAGGTCAAGGCCATCAGGGTTAAAAATGTATAATTGAATACGACAAATACTTTTCTGCCGATTGTTGTCTTTTTCATAAATCGCATACCCTCCTAGAACACCCTATAGTCAGTATATTTATACGCCAATATGTAAGAAATTGTAAGCATCGTAAACGAGACCACCGACTTAAATAGTCCTACGGCTGTTGCAACACCATACTGTGCATCAATCATACCGATTCTGTAAACAAGTGTATCAAGGATGTCTCCTGTTTTATAAACCTGTGGACTATATAGGTTGAATACCTGATCAAATCCGGCATTTAAGATATTTCCCATGCTTAAAACAGCCATTAAAAATACAATTGGTAATATTCCGGGGATGGTAATGTGCAGCACCTGCTTCCACCTGTTTGCCCCATCGATCATAGAGGCCTCATAAAGAGTGGGGTCAATGCCGGTCAAGGCTGCGAGATATACGATTGTTCCAAATCCGAACTCCTTCCAGGATTCTGTTATTACCAGGGTGTAGGGGAAGAGCTTGGGGTCACCTAAGAAAAAAGGAGCCTTGGCACCAAATAGTGCAAACAAATCCCCGATGATACCTGTGGAGGGTGACAGAACATCAATCATGATACCGGATAGAATAACCCAGCTTAAAAAGTGAGGGAAATAGACAATTGTTTGCACAACCCTTTTATATTTTACATTACGGACTTCATTTAAAAGAAGGGCAACAAGTACCGGTACCACAATACTGGCAATGACTTTCATGCTTGCGATATAAAATGTGTTCCATAGTACCTGAAAGAAATCAGGCATGAGCAGCACATATTTGAAGTTATCCAGTCCTACCCATTTTGAGCCGAATAAGCCCTTGTTAGGGTTGAACTTTTCAAAAGCCATGATATTACCCATGAGTGGGATATAATTGTATATAAATAATAAGATGACGGCTGGAAGAAGCATGATATGCAACGGCCAATTTTTCAAGAACTTTCTTTTTTTCATATGACATCTCCTATCCAAGCAATTGAGGGCGGCCGTGCTAGACCGCCCTTTCACTCATAAATTCAGTTTTTATTGCTCAGCGTACCAAGCATTGACTTCGTCTGTCATAGCCTTTCCGCCAAGATTTCCCCAGTTCGTAACAAACTTGTCAAAATCATCAATGGAAGCTCCCATGATAATTGCCGTGAAATCGGTAAGTGTTTGCTTCTTAAGCGTTGATAGCTTCTCTGCCATTGTCTCAGTAGGTGCCCCATAGAAAGCATCACTTACCACATTGCCGTCAGCCCAATATTTATTAATTACAGTTAAAGATCCGTCAGGGCCAAACATTTTAAGCTGGTGCCAGTTATTGTTTTTATAGTCACCGCTGATTGCCAGCATGCTCATATCATAATAGTTCTTCTCTTCAGCATTGAGCTTAGAGCTATCTCCTGTTTTAATTGCTTCGGTTACTTTTTCCGCTGCAGTAAAGTTCTTCATACCTGGTTCGAGACCGGTAGGTATAGCGTAAGCATATGGACCGTAGCCTTCCGGTGTGATGTTGTAAACCGTAGGCTCTGCAGTTGCACCATAGCTCTTCTCCAACTGAAGGTTGATCATTTTTACGATTGCTTCAGGATTTTTGCAGTTTTTATTGATTGCAATATAGGAACCTGTACCAAAGCTTTTTCCTGCCTTTGCAGGGCTGCCGTCATAAGAGGGGATTGCGATGGGAATCCACTCCATCTCAGGATGCTCCACTTTTACATCATTGAGCCAAGCCATGTTCCAGAAGTCGCCAAAAAACATACCAAACTTGCCTGCACCTACTTCTTCGTTTACTTTATTGGCATCTTTTACACCGAACTCAGGATCAATCTGACCTTTGGCATATAGATCCTGCAAAGCAGCAAGGGCTGTTTTCGCTTCCGGCTGAATGGTGCCATAGGCAAGAGCATTATCCTTTTTGATCCAAATATTAGGATAAGCGTTATAGGCGTTGAAGAAGCCTTCCAGGGAGGCATAACCGCCATCAAATAAATCTTTATGTACTGCCAAACCGAAGGTATCCTTTACCCCGTTGCCGTCCGGGTCTCTGTTGGTAAAGGCATCCGATACTTTAAGCATATCTTCCACTGTCTTGGGAGCTTCAAGACCGAGTTTCTCAAGCCAGTCTGTGCGTACCCAAAGCACCTTGCAGCTCATAAGGCCTGTTCCTACCGCCGGTATCGCCATCAACTTACCGTCAAAGGTTGCAGACTTAAGTCCGTCGCCGCCGTCTGCCTCCAATACTTCCCTGGTAAAATCAGCCCAGTATTTGGGTAATATTTCTGTCATATCCATTAGCTGATCATTTTCATACATCATTTTCAGCTGTGTGTTTTTCACGACCATAATATCGGGAAGATCATTTGAGGTGATTGCGATATTCAGCTTTTGGTCATATTGCTGCTCATTTGTGGTCCATAGTAAATCAATATCAATGTTAAGGTCCTCTTTGTACTTTCTTGTCCAAACATTATTCTCGATACTGTCCCCTTCAGGGAAATCAAGGCTGCCCGCACCAAGATTTTTGACTGATGTGATTATAATCGGTTCAGGATATTTTTCGAAGGGACCATCCGCAGCTGTTGCTTCTTCAGAAGAAGCGGATGGTGTCGTTGTTGTATTGTCTTTAGTTGAACTCTCTTTTGTTGTATTCTCAGGTTTTGCACATCCAATCAACGAGGCAGACATTACAATTGCAAGCGTAAATACCGCTACCGATTTAAACAGTTTAACTAATTTTTTCATAAAAATCCTCCTTTAATGTTAATTTTACATAAATTAGTATATCAATACGGCTTATAATTGTACATATTGCCCTTTTTACTTTCCTTGCTCAATTTTTACCAATGTAAAAAACCAGCAGACTAACATCTGCTGGCAGTTGTCCCTTGCTCAATCTTAACGGATACTTTTGTATGCATTTTTATCTCGATATTCTTGGGGTGTCATTCCCAATTGCTTCTTAAATACTCTGGAAAAATGAGCCGCCGATTCGTAGCCTACCATAGGAGCAATCTTACTTATCTTGTACTTATTGTCCTCCAGATAGCGGCAGGCGGCTGCCACCCGCATCTCTGTGATGGTGTCAACAATGTTTTTCCCGGTCAGCTCCTTAAAACGCCTGGACAGGTAAGAGGGATTAAGATATACCTTTTCGGACAAGGCGCAAAGAGAAAGATCGGCGTCCAGGTGTTCACTCATATATTGCAGCAAATGCTGAATGAAAGCATCTGTTGATTTGCCCTGTTCCTGCTGACGAAGGTTCATCATACGCTCAGTAAGAGATTTGAATCGGCCAATATATAAATGCATGTCCTCCATTTTTGTATCCGCTAAAAACAACCGAAACTCATCATCCTCCTGAAAAACATCTTGCAGTCCATGCTTGGTCACAAAGGTTAAAAGCATTAGGCGAAGCTCTGCATTGAGTTCAATCAGTGATAAGGAATCTTTAATCTCCTTGCTGCTCAGTACCTCCGTGAGCCATGTGATACACATTGACACACTGCCGCTGTCATTGTTAGCCATACCCCCTGCAAGCTTATCGATAATCTCCCGATATTGCGTTACCCCTGCCTTACTGATTTGGCTTGTACTACATAATTCCCCCAGAAAAAACTCTAAGCCGGCTATTGCAAGATCCGGATGCTGCTCAAGCCGGTATTCCAGGGTATGATGGAGGGTGGAAAAGCGCTTTGCCAGATCCGACCACTGTATCTCGGAAGAATCAAAAATGAAGCTGATCTTCATATTCATCGTTCCGGCGCATACCCTTTGTATACTTTCTGCCATACCTTTAATGGTGATTTTGGCGCGTTCAAAGCCGTGCTCAGCTGCCGGCTGGATCATCCATGCAATACTGTTTGATGCTACCCAGGCAATCTCGCTGCGGGTCACATGTCCAATCTTGTCCCGCAGAACAATATCAACAGAAGCGATCCTATCTTCTCTGGGGATTTCACTGATACGTGCTGCCAGCAGCATCACCGGCTGTGATAGGTCAAGGCCAACCTCAAGCCTCGCAAACTCTCTTTCCAGCTCCTCATGCTCCGGTAAATGCCCCACTAAAATAGATTGTAAGTATTCCCGGCGTAAAATCGGCTGATAAGATTTTACTTCCGCCTCCGCCAGCGACAAAAGGCTGCTGTTATGTGCGTCTTTATCAATAACAGCAATACAATCACCGATGGCCGAAAGCAGTACGTCATCACCTTCATTTTTCAGTATATATCTGGCAGCATGATACTTAATTGCTTTATATGCATAGTCAAAGGAATCATGGCCTGTCAGAAAAATCACCTGGCTGCTTGGCCATTTCTGCTGGATTTCTTTCAATAGCTCTATCCCGTTCATGCCGGGCATCTGAATATCAGAAATGATAATATCAAATGCATACTTATCCAAATAGCTCAGTGCTTCATAGGCTGAATAAGCCTTATATACATCCAGCTCATAAGCTTCTGTTGTTTCCAGCATATAAGCCAAACTGTCCGTAATCAGCTCTTCATCATCCACTACCAATATCCTATACATCCTTCTCCTCCTGAACTTTATATATGGGCAACAACAATTCTGAGCACATACCTCCTGTGGCGGGCTGCAGCAGCCTCAAGCCATACTCCCTGCCGAATTTCAACTGCAAACGTTTGTTGATATTTACAAGTGCTGTCGTCTCCTCCATATCGTTGGTCTGCTCAATCCTATGCTGCAGCTGTAATAAGACTTCCTCCCCGACGCCTTCTCCGTTATCTTCCACCCTTATGATAAAGGTATCCTCTTCTTCCCTGAAACTCACTTTTAGCAGGCCATCGGATGCAACATCCTTTAAGCCGTGATGAAAGGCATTCTCCAACAGGGGTTGTAAAATAAGCCGCGGCACCATCAGGCTATTATATTGCTTCGGTAAATCTTCAAACTCTATGGACAGCCTTTTTCGGAAACGTATCAACTGTATCCGGGCATATTTTTTGGCATGGTTCACCTCGTCGTAAAGAGGCACCTCACTTAGGGCATTGCGGGTAATATAGCGATAATAATCGGATAGGTAGGTGAGAAATTCCGTAATGTTTTCGTAGTCCTCATCCTTTGCCATACGGTAGAGAATGAAGAAACTGTTGTATAAAAAATGGGGATTGATCTGGGATTGAAGCTGCCGAAGCTCAGCATCCTGGGTCAGCATCTTCTGGCGGTAATTCTGCTCAATCATCTCATTCAGAGAATCAAGCATTCGGTTAAATGCACGGTACAAATAGCCAAATTCATCATTGCTTTTGTGCCGGATACGGACATCCAGCTCACCTTGTTCAACCTTCTCCAGGGACCTGACAAGCAATTTGATCGGTCGATTGACAAACATATTCGCTGTTACAAGATAAGCAGTAACCATAATAAAAGCTACGCCTGTAAATATTAAAAACAGATTTCTATAACGATATAATTCGCCATAAATAAGCCTCTCAGAGACATATGAGGATAAATTCATATTCAAATAATCCGAATAGCAGCTAACCAGTATGTATTTCTGTCCGTCACTGCCTTTGATTGTTCTTGTATCCTTATTTTGCTCAAAGTTATGCATCTCAAGGCCAATGTCATTTCCCGCAACAGACTGATATTTTTGCTCAGCATCAGAAAGGACAACACCGCCCATTTCATAAGTATTAAAGGACATTAATTGCTCTTTTATATAATCAGAGGATAATTTCACTGCCAATATATACAAGGGGACAGAATCTAAGCTGTCAGAAACGCTGGGATAAGCGGATAATATATAAAGCTCATTCTCAAGGTAAACAAGCTTTGCCGGCGAAGCATCCGGCTTCGCTGCCAGAATATACTCCCAT
This sequence comes from Clostridiales bacterium, assembly GCA_029267975.1. Lineage (GTDB taxonomy): Bacteria > Bacillota > Clostridia > Lachnospirales > Lachnospiraceae > Mobilitalea. The sequence goes on along the minus strand of JAJUHH010000016.1, from coordinate 1,494 downwards.
TCGTTGGTAATGGTGTCAACGCCGTTCTTGGCTGAGATCGTTCTGTCCAAGCCGGGTATCCACAGGTTAACATTTGCAATATAGGCAGAGCTGCTGTAGAGCTGCTGCAGCCTTTTTTGTGCTGTCAGCATATAATTAACCCGTTCAAATCTGCTCATAATTCCCCAGGCATTGGCCAGATAGAAAAGGTTCTCATCATTCAGACACTCATATTGCAGCTGCTTGATCCGGACAATCTCATCCTCCAGCGTAGTGATAAAAAAGCGCGAATGAGAATTAAGGGACTGTGTGATCTCATTGGTTGTAAGCTTCATTCCCCATTGATAGATCCCATAGCACAAGATATACATTGGTGTGATCACCGCAGTAAATATACACAGGAGGATCAGAAAGACAGATCGGTTTAGCTTTCTTTTGCTCATTATGATAGCTCCTCATCATAATCAATAATGATCTTTTTACAGTCGCTGCAGCAATATGCCTCCACGCATGAGCCTTTCAGAAAAGATCTTTCTGATAATATAATGGCTCCTTCATGAAAGTCAGCCGCACCTAATAGCTTTGCTTTCTTCGGCTTCCAGTTTATTTCATGCTGGCTCTCAATAACGCCATATTTCATTTCTTTGCTGCAATAGGGACAAAGCATATAACCACCTCCACCAATGTCCTTCCTTCTAATTGATAAATTTTGATTATTAACTAACTTCAAATAAGCGGTCCTTATGTTGACATTTCTTTATTCCTTAAGTATATTTTATTATTGGTCTTTGTCAATCCCATTTGATTACAATCGATCCACGCAACTTAACCATAAACAATATATTATCAACGAAAAAGAGGTGTAACATGTGGTTTTTATTCGCTCTGCTGACTACTCTTGCTTGGGGCAGCGCAGATTTATTTTACAAAAAAGGGTCTGAAGCAAGTGACAAATTCAGTCATATTAAAATCGTGATCATGGTTGGTCTTGTCATGGGAATCCATGGACTTTGGTATATGATCACCAATGATATCGCTTTCTCTCCCTATCAGCTGATCTATTATTTTCCGGTATCCTTGTGCTATATCTTATCTATGACCGTCGGCTATATCGGACTTCGCTATATTGAACTATCCATTTCCTCCCCTGTGCAGAATTCCTCCGGTGCTATTACGGCTATTCTGCTTTTTATCTTCTTCAAGCAGGATCTTGGATGGTTGGAGATATTGGCAATTATCATTATCTCTACCGGTGTATTTGCCATAACCTTATTGGAGAAGAAAAAGGAAAAGGAAGAGCTGGCTTCCCAAAATGTAAAGATCGATCCCAAATATCAAATCGGTTTTCTGGCCATTCTATTCCCCATCTTATACTGTATTATCGATGGACTTGGAACCTTTGCAGATGCTATTTATCTTGATGAATTGGCTCTGATTAGTGAAAATGATGCTTTACTGGCCTATGAGTTCACCTTCTTCCTATGTGCAGTGATTGCTTTTATCTACTATACCGTG
>JAJUHH010000015.1 GCA_029267975.1 Clostridiales bacterium | reverse complement strand
CAGACCTCCATGAATGTCATTGAAATTGACGCCGCTTCCAATAACGGTGTTGACAATGTCCGTGAGATCGTGGAGGAGGTCAGGTATTCTCCTACAGAAGGCAAATATAAGGTATATATTATAGACGAGGTTCATATGCTTTCGGCAGGAGCCTTCAATGCCTTGCTGAAAACCATTGAGGAACCGCCGTCCTATGTTATATTTATTCTGGCGACCACAGAGGTTCACAAGATCCCGGTAACCATACTTTCCAGGTGCCAGCGATATGATTTTAAACGCATTACCATAGATACCATCACAGAGCGCCTGGCGGAGCTGATGGCAGCAGAGCAGATCGAAGCGGAGGATAAGGCCCTTCGATATGTGGCGCGAGTTGCGGATGGGTCTATGCGAGATGCCTTAAGCTTATTAGACCAGTGTATCTCCTTTTATCTGGGGCAAAAGCTGACCTATGATAATGTTCTGGAGGTATTGGGAGCGGTAGACACGCAGGTGTTTGCCAAGCTTTTAAGCAATATCAGGGCACAGGAGGTCTCGGCCTGCATCAGGCTTTTGGAGGAAATCGAAAGCTCCGGCCGGGAGCTTGGTCAGTTCACAATCGACTTTATCTGGTATCTTCGTAACCTCTTGCTGGTAAAGACAACAGAGGATATTTCAGATATTATGATAGAAATGTCCACTGAGAATCTTGCGATCTTACAGAAGGAAGCGGAGAGTATCGATGAGCAGTCACTGATGAGATATATCAGGGTGTTCTCGGAACTGTCCAACCAGATCAGATATGCAAGCAGAAAGCGAGTTTTAGTTGAGCTTGCCTTGATTAAGCTGTGTAAACCTGAGATGGAGGTCAATCTTGACAGTCTGGTCAGCCGAATCCGTGCCCTGGAGGAGAAGCTGGAGCATGGTGTGGTAGTAGAAGCTGCCCAGTCTACCGCTCCCAGAAGCGGAGCGCCAAAGGAGGAGGCGCCTGCCAGGCAGACACCGGTAATATTGCCGGAGGCTTTACCGGAGGATTTAAAACAGGCTGCTGCTAACTGGCAGAATGTGATCAAGCAGGTTGGGCGCAAGGCGCCTGCCCTACCCACGGTTCTTCAGGGTGCAACGCTTAGTATCGACGGTAATCAGGGACTTTTGCTTGTGGTTACAGATCCCCTGGACAAGGATATCATTGAACGGGAAACACATATGCAGCTGATTAAGGATACCTTTGCAGCCCTGCTTCAGAAACAGGTTCAAATCAATGTAAAATATCTGGACAGGAATCAGGAGCGTATGGAAGATGTTCCGGATCTGTCAAAGTTAATTAAAATGCCGATACAATATGAATAGGTGCTTTACTTTTAGTGGAAGCGGCCTAGGAATATCATATAAAATAAAGAATCATCTGAAAGGAGAATAATAGAATGGCTAAAAGAGGTGGATTTCCGGGCGGAGGTATTCCGGGAAATATGGGTAATCTGATGAAGCAGGCTCAGAGAATGCAAAAGCAGATGGAGGAAAAGACCAAGGAGCTTGAAGATAAAGAGTACGAAGCAACCGCAGGCGGTGGCGCTGTTACTGTGAAGGTATCCGGTAAAAAGGAGGTAACTTCCGTTAAATTAAGCAAGGAAGTTGTGGATCCCGATGACATCGAGATGTTAGAAGACCTGATCGTAGCTGCAACCAACGAAGCGCTTCGTAAGATGGAAGAGGAATCTTCTGCAGCAATGAGTCAGATTACCGGCGGACTGAGCGGTCTTGGAGGCTTTCCTTTCTAATGGATTATTACAGCAGACAAATCAGTAAGTTAATAGAGGAATTGTCGAGACTCCCGGGAATTGGGGCAAAGACTGCCCAGCGGCTGGCCTTTCATATCATCAATATGCCGGAAGAGCAGGTGGCAGGACTGGCAGCTTCCATTGTTGATGCCAAGAAGAATATCCATTACTGTAAGGAATGCCTGACCCTGACGGATAAGGAGCTTTGTCCAATCTGTTCCTCACCGGGACGGAATAAGCGACAGATTATGGTGGTGGAGAACCCAAGAGATCTTGCAGCTTATGAGAAGACCGGCAAGTATGAGGGAGTCTATCATGTTCTTCATGGTGCAATCTCACCCATGCTTGGAATCGGCCCTGCCGATATCAAGCTCAAGGAGCTGATGCTGCGCCTTCAGGGAGAGGTAGACGAGGTGATTATCGCTACGAACTCCAGCCTGGAGGGTGAGGCCACCGCTATGTACTTAAGTAAGCTGATCAAACCGGCAGGGATCAAGGTCAGCAGAATCGCCAGCGGTATTCCGGTTGGCGGTGATTTGGAATATATTGATGAAGTCACTCTGCTTAGGGCATTTGAGGGCAGAGTGGAGTTGTAGTTGAAATAGCTTAATGGCAGAGATATCTACAATTAAGACCTGGATAGGTGCAGTGAACCGTGATTGGTTCACTCCCGTCTCAGGTCTATTTTTCTGCCATTAAACAAATAGTAGATTTCTATTAAAATGTAATGTAAAATGGAAAATATTATAAGGTGTTGAGACTTCATTTATATAGTACATACAGGAAAGGGTGTAAGCTATGCCGGTAATCAAAGGATTAGAATGGACCTTTAATACAGTAGCCGAAACTTATGAAAAATTGCGGCCAGGATACATTAATGAGTTATATGAAGACATTTTCAGATACATACCCATGAATGAATCCAGCAAGGTGATCGAGATCGGCATTGGAGGAGGACAGGCAACGCTGCCCATACTAAAGACCGGATGTACCTTAACCGCAGTGGAGTATGGTGAGAATTTCGCTGAGTTGTGTCGTCACAAATTCAGGGAGTACCCTAACTTTTCAGTAGTGACAAGTAAGTTTGAAGATTTTAAATGCAATAATAATTCCTATGATTTAATCTACTCAGCCTCTGCCTTTCACTGGATACCGGAAGAGATCGGATATACAAAGATTTATGAAAGGCTCAAAAGTGGTGGTGTCTTTGCTCGTTTTGCTAATCATCCCTACAAGGATAAGGGCAGAGAAGAAATTCATGAAGCACTGCAAAAAATATATGCCGTATATATGCCCGGTGGCCTTGGACCAACCGAATACAGTATGGATGAAGCCAAGAAGCGTGCAGAGCTAGCGCTAAAGTATGGTTTTATTGACGTTAGCTATCATCTGTATCATAGGACCAGAACGTTTACGGCCAAAGAGTACATATCCCTTCTAGGCACTTATTCGGATCATATTGCAATAGAGGAGAATACCAGACATAAATTCTTCTCAGAAATAGAAGATGCTATTAATCGCTTAGGCGGTCAAATTACAATCTACGATACCATAGACTTACAACTTGCAAGAAAGCCATAATGATCGGTTACACAGTTGTTCGCATTTAGAAGCGGACCTGCTATTTTACTTGGCTGAGTAGTAGTTTCGTGATATGCTATCAATATCCAAATCCTTATACAGGAGGGAAGTCAATGAAAGACAAATTCTTATGTGTCATGGCAGGATATGACCAACAAACAGAAGAACGCTTAGCAAGCATACAGAATAGTCTTTATGCGAAGGGCTACGTGGGCGAGCATACGAAGAATATACCACAGCATATCACCCTGGGAACTTATGATGTTTCACAGGAAGCTGAGATAAAAGAGCTGCTCAGGGAAGTTGCCGCTAAGACAAAGTCATTTCCCATCACCTTTAACCATATCGGAATATTCGGAGGAGCTAGGGTATTATTTATTGCACCTGACCCCAATAAACAGTTACTTGACTTGAAAGAGAACTTTGGGGATAGCCATAATTGGACGCCACATACAACAATGTTAATTGATAAGCCTGATGTTATATATCAGGCAGTGCCTTTGGTAGCGAATCAGTTTCAAGCATTTGAGGGACGGGTTGCATCAATCTACCTCTATGAATTCTGGCCTACACGCTACATAAGCAAAGAAAGACTGCTTTAATTACTATATGTATATTTATTAACTGCTAATATATTCAATTATAAATCCTTATCAAGCACAAAGTAAGGAGCTCATATGAAAGTATACTTTAACAGTGGAAACTGGGGGCCCCGCACCCGCGAGCACGCAGGGAAAAAGCTTCCTGTCAATAAAGAATTCATATGGATTGGTCGTGAATGGCGTATTCCGGCGGTCTATTCCTGTGCCAAGGGGCTGGTTGTTGACTTCTGCATAAGGATTCCCAAGGAGCAAATCAAAGCCTTTTTAAGGCGCTGGAATCCCGAATTTGGCATAGGGGATTTATCAGCCGAAGAAAGAGAACAGCTGCATAAAGATAATCCCTTTGAGTTCGATTTTGATATCGAAGCTAAGATAAATGGCAAGGCTTTCAGAGAGTATCAGGCATATGCCATCAACTGGAATCCCTATCTTCCAGAGGCAGCGGAGGAGTCTGTCAGGGAAGAAGAATTTGTGGATTACTATGGCTGTGACAGGAAAGATGGCTGGCGATTGCTGCGAGCTTCTTTTTCCTGGAACACAGTCAGAAAGCCTACACTAAAGTCAATATCCTTCCTGCTTAAGGAAAGGCCCAAAGCTTATCCGGGAGAGCGTTTTACCACGGAAGATTTTAATGATACCAGGGAAATAGAGTTTACCCATCCTGTGAGTAAGCAAAAGCATAAATTAGTATTAGATCAATGCGAATCTAAGTCAATGGCACGGTATTCGCATCTCATAGAGGATATGGATTTTCCTAATAATTTTAAAGCACTTACCTATAGCGTGATACCGGACCTGTCCCAGGGAGAGCTTCAGCTTCGGGATTGCGCCAGACCTGATGAGCCCAGGCAGAATGAAAATACAACAAGTACCAGCCATGCAGCTGCCGTTGACATCATCGGTTTTGCAGATGGTCCCAGCGTCATAACCTTGGGTAGACAAGCATCAACGCAGCGGAAATATATCGCCTGCTCTTCCTGGCATTTTACTCCGGTGCCCAGGGTTGAATGGCAGATGGTTTTTTATATCAAGGAAAATGAAGATAGCTATCAGGAGATTGTATTATAAGGATTATTAAGGATTATAATATGGACTATGATAAGGACAGGAGGTGACCAGATGTATCAACACATTATATGGGATTTTGACGGAACTTTATATGATACTTACCCGGTGATCGCGGAGTCCTTTCGCCTGGCGCTGGAAGAGGAAGGCTTTCAGGAGTCTTATGATGATATTCTTAAGATAACAAGAGTATCCATGGTACAAGCTCATGACTATTACAAAGAGAAATATAAACTACAGGCGGATTTTTTTGTCCGATACAAAGAACACTGTCATGAGATGGAGCGCAGGCTGTGCAAGCCTTACGAGGGCATGGCCGACCTGTGCAGATATATCCATGAAACAGGAAGAAAGAATTATCTCTATACCCACCGAAGCGACACAGCCCTCACATATCTGCAGGATCATGGCCTGTATCAGTATTTCAGCGACTTTATCACCTCTAAGAGCAGCTTTGAGCGTAAACCAAGTCCCGCAGGCCTGCTTTATTATATAGAGAAGTACCATATGAAGCCCGAGGAAGCGATTATGATCGGGGACAGAGAGATTGATATTCTTGCTGGCAAAAATGCAGGAATGAAAACCTGCTTCTTCTCCGAGCTTGGGGAGACCTGTGAGATTGCGGATTATAATGTTAAGTCTGCCCTGGAGATCAAAGCAATCCTTTGAATCTGCTATTCAACAAATACGCGAATGAATTCTCCCATTACGTTAGTGGTTTAACTGCATTGATAGAGTAATATTAAGTTATCAAAATCAGGAGGTTATCTTATGCCGTCAGTTAAACTTAAAATTGCGGAACTGCGTAAATTAAAAGGAATAAGCCAGCAGGAGCTGGCTGAATATTTAGGGGTATCCTTTCAATCGGTCAGTAAATGGGAGACCGGTGCTACCATGCCGGATATTACCTTATTGCCTGACATTGCAGAGTATTTTAAGGTTTCGGTAGATGAGTTGCTGGGACTCAAACCTTTGCATCAGTTGGAATATCGGCCAAGGAATTCAGATAATCATGATGGCTCTACTGGGAAATATGATAATTTGTATAAGAACAGAAAATACTTCTGGAACGATGATTATCTGGAGTTCCTTGTAAGATCCGTCTGGAAGCTGAAGCATCCGGTAGATTTTATTGAATTTCGCTGCTGTGATGGCTACTTAGGGCAGCAGCTGCTCTCTATCTTACCCCAAGGGAGCAGCTATACAGGGATAGATACTCAGTATTTTACGGAGAAAGCCAGACTGAGGTTTCAGGATACGGATTACGATACAAGCTTTCTCCCGTCGGACCTTTATTCCTTTGAAGCAGATCGCCTGTATGATATAGCGATTATCCAGGCAAGCTTACGACATATGAACAGACCCATTGAGGTATTGAAGAAGATGATAGCCTCTGTCAAGAGAGGCGGTCTTATCATCTGTATCGATGTTAACAGAGAATTCGAAAATGATGGTTTGTACATAGAGGGTATGGACTATAATTACCTTTGTACTGCTTTTGATTATCATAAGATCTGGGAAAAGGAACTGGAGCAGGAAGGCAGGGACTATGCAATCGGAATGAGGCTGCCATTTTATATGAAGCAGTTGGGCTTACAGGATATTGATGTACGCATGAATGATAAGGTCCAGCTGGTAACTCCGGATCGGAAGGATTATGAGCAGCTAGTGCAGGATTTTATGAAAATCCATGGATGGGACCGACCTTATAGTATCTCCGACTCGGAAGAGCTGATTGAATTTTTTATGACTCGAGGTGTGGGCAGAAGTCAGGCAGAGGATTTTGTCAGGCTGCAAGGGTCCATTGCTGAGTATTTTAAGAAGATCGAAGAGAAAGCTTTTTTACATGTACAAGGGTTAATGATAGTCTATGGAAGGAAATGAGGGGGAAGCAATGAGTGAAGCTGCATGTAAACTTTTTCAGGAAGCCTTAGAAATGCATTCACTGGAGCTTATGCGGCAGGTGCCCAAAAGTGACTTACATAATCATGTGGGCCGTGGAGGCTCCATCCAATATATCAGTCAATGGGCCGGCGTTGAGATCAAGCCGGCAGCTGAGCCCTTTGCTTCTCTGGCAGAGATGCAGAAATGGTTTGAAGAAAATATCAAATCTGTTTTCCCGGACGGCAATGGCTATCTGAAGCGGGTGGAAGCTGCCTTTGTCCAGGCGCAGTATGATAAGATTGAAGTTTTAGCCATGAGCTATGGATTGGATGAGATAGATCACCTGGGGTCTATGGCTGATTTTGTAAAGATCATGGATCAGATGCATCATACCTTTGCGCCTGAGGTTAAGTTTTATCCCGAATTATCCATTGGATGGGGCAGTGACCCTGATAGGATTCTAAGTAAGTTGGATGAGATATTAAGCGATCATTGGTTCTGCTCTCTGGATCTGTGCGGGAAAGAGCTTGCTGCACCGCCGGAGAGATATAAGAAGGTTTATCAACGTGCCAAGACCTATGGCCTTAAGCTGAGAGCGCATGTGGGGGAATTCGGAACTGCAGAGGACGTAAAGCGGACCGTCGAGCTTCTGGAGCTTGATGAGGTGCATCATGGTATTCGGGCTGCAGAAGATGCAAGGGTTATGAACTGGCTTGCCGATCATCAGATCCAGCTTAATATTTGTCCCACAAGCAATGTAATGCTAAAGAATTCCCCGGGATATGATCGTTATCAGCTCAGAGATCTATACGATCATGGTATCCCGGTCACCATCAATTCTGACGATATGCTGATCTTTAACTCCAGCGTATCGGAGGAATATTTGAAGCTCTATCAATCAGGCCTTATGACGGTGAAGGAACTGGATCAAATCAGGAAAAATGGGCTTGCTAGCTATCATGACCAGAAGCAGAGATTTACTGTCGCAAAATAGCAACTTGGTTTTCATCATTTCAATAAGGAGATCACTATGCTTCAGGAGTTTATTACCTATATCAATCAACATCATTATAAGGTTCATGGTATCGTGGTTATACAGAACGGAGAGAAGATCGCTGAGCATCATTTTGAACCCGAAGTGAGAAGGAATCTGTATTCCGCCACCAAAAGCATTACCTCAACGGCAGTTGGTATAGCGATTCAGGAGGGTTATCTTCGCCTGGAGGATAGTGTTCTGCAATATCTTGAGGAGGAGCTGCCTGAGAACACATCCGAGGAGCACCTTCTGCATTTAAGTAAGGTCACCCTGGAGCGTCTGCTGACCATGTCCCTTGTGGATTATCCCTTCGCAAGATTAAGCTGTGATCATTGGCTTAAGCATATTCTCAGCATTCCGCTGCCGAACATTGACCAGTGTAGATTCAGGTATAATAACTTTACCTCCTATCTGGCAGGAGTGCTTGTGGAGAAGGCAACAGGGCAGAAGATGATGGAGTATCTGAAGACCAGGCTTTTTGACCCTCTTGGGATAAGGGAGCCGGAATGTGCCTATAGCCCGGAAGGCTACTATTATGGTTCCACCGGCATGCTGCTTACGGTCAATGAGCTGGCACGGTTTGGGCAGCTTTATCTTCAGAAGGGCTATTATGGAGGCAGGCAGTTAGTGCCGGAGTCTTGGGTAGAGCAAGCCAGCGCAAAGCAGATTGAGAATAAGGAAGAAGGATATGGCTATTATTTTTGGAGGCAGAAGGAGAACTCTTACGCAGCAAGAGGAAAATGGGGACAGATCTGCATGGTAATTCCTGAGAGGAATGCTGTCATTGCAGTAATGTCAGATCTTCAAGAGGATGTGGCCTCCGCAGCCATGAACTTATGTCTGTGGGATACGGTTTATCCGAAGCTTTAGCCATATCTCCCCTGGGCTTACAGGGTCAAGCTTCTATATAGACCATTGATAATATCTTATGGAGCTTTAGGAACACATTATATATATAAATATATATCTGGGGGATTTTATGTATCTTAATATCAACCGTGTAGAATTTGTTGTAACCAACCTATGTACCGGACAGTGCAAACACTGTTCTGTTGGCCATAAGATTAAGGAGACCGGACATATCCAATATGAAAGGATGAAGCACATCTTAGATAAATTATGTAAGCGCTTCTCCATCCAATCAGTGATGTGCTTCGGCGGAGAGCCTCTGTTATATTATAATGAAGTAAAAGAGATTATGAGAGAGGCGAGCGGCTGCAACATTCCCAAAAGACAGCTGATTACCAATGGTTACTTTAATAAAGATCCACAGGTGATTAGACAGGCAGTAATCGCCCTGAAGGATGCCGGGTAAATGATATTCTTTTATCAGCAGATGCCTTCCACCAGGAAACCATACCCCTTGAGCCGGTGTATGAGTTTGCCAGAGTGGCAAAGGAGTATGGCCTGCCCATTCGGCTGCATCCGGCTTGGGTGGTTGATCAGTACGATGAGAATGAATATAATCTGAGAACCAAACAAGTGCTTCATGCATTTCATGAGTTGGAACTTGCACATTCAAAAGGAAATAATATCCTCCCCTCAGGCAGAGCGCTTGATCATCTATCTAAATATTTTCCGAAAAAGGAGCTGGATTTAACCATAAAATGTGGACAGGAACCTTACAGCTCCAAACTTGATGATGTCAATACCATAAGTATAGCACCTGGTGGCGATATCTGTGTATGTAGTTTTGTAATTGGCAATGCTTATCAAGAAGAGATAGATTCAATTCTCGATCGTTATAATCCCTATGAAATTCCTGAGATGAAAACCTTATTGGAGGATGGGATAATGGGATTACATCGCTATGCCTCCGGGAAGGGCTTGGACATAGATATATCAGAATTCCACTCTGTCTGTGGGGCATGCAGGGCAATTGTGGATAAGCTGGCGAGAATTTAAGAGCTCCGTGGATAACAGCAGTTCATAAGCAAATAGCAGTCTGATTACCCCTTGATTCAGCAGTGGGCATATGTGAAAATGGTCTTAAGAGGCGATTATCATATTCCATAAAGTATGAGTACATGGTATAATAATTTTACGGATTTAGGAGGTGTTCTAATGAGTGCGAATAACTGTGAGAGCTGTGCTCATTATGTTTATGATGAGGAGTATGATTGCTACGAATGCTAGGTGAATCTTGATGAAGACGACATGGGACGTTTTTTGACTTATACGACATTCCATTGTCCTCATTTTCAATTTAACGATGAGTATAAAATAGTACGCAAGCAGATATAAGAATTGACAGGATGATTATCAACATAAGATTTGAAAGGAAAATGAATGGAAGTTAAGGTATGTAAAAATTGCAGAAGACTCTTCCAATATATATACGGACCGGAACTATGTTCAGATTGCATTAAGCTTGTATCGGGCAAAAGTGTTGCTGCAATTCCTGAGGAGAAGCGTTCCATGCTGAAGCCCTTGCTATTAGAGGAGGAGCGGAAGCTTACGGAGATTAAGGAATATATCCAGGCCAATCCCACGGCAACAGTATCGAAGATTGCAGAGACTTTTGGAGTGTCCGCAAGAAGAATATTTGATTGGATTAGGGAAGACAGATTGGAGTTTTCAGATGCATCCTATGATGCTTGGTTTACCTGTGCTAAGTGCGGGATCAAAATTAAAAGTGGTGTATACTGTATTAACTGCAAACCAAGGTGACTTGATAAAGGCAAAATAATTATTACGAGAAGAAGAGATGCGTCAGCATCTCTTTCCCTTTAATAAGGGTATAATATCTTAGCCTGATATTTGTCATAATCCAACGAATTTATCGATGGTGGCAAGAATTCTATATACAAATTGCATGGTTTGTGTTAATTTAGATAAGTGTGAGCGTGGGAACGGATGGGTAACCCCTCCGTTATCCAGATTATGAGAATATTATAAATAACGAAACGGATGGGGATAACCCTCCGAATTTTTGACTTTTATATTATTATAATTTTGTGATCGTGAGGGTAACCCCCTCCGTTATCTAGATTATGAGAATATTATAAATAACTAAACGGAGGGGATAATAATGTTGTATCGACAAAATAGAAAAAGATCTTACAGCATTGCGCTGCTGCTTAGCGTTTCCTTCGTTTTGCAATTTGTCGCAACACCGAATACCTATGCCTATCATAATCCTTCTAAGCAGAGTAATTATCAGCCCTATACGGCATATGGCGAAGAATATTTTATCAGGGATTATACCGGCAGCGAGCTGCTGGGCAATGCTGAAATCAAATATATTGTGGTTCGAAATCAGAAGGACCTGCAGAGAATTTTAAGCCGTTCTTCTGATGTGCTTGTACTCTCAATATTTACCTTAGGTATTTTACTGACTTATATATCAACCTATCATAAGAATAGACAGGAAAGATTGCCCCTCATGGGGGCTTTCTTGGGTGGACATGCTCCTCCTGACAGGTTATATTCCTATTTATAGAAAGAAAAATAAGAAAGGACAGTAATAATGAATAAGAATAAGCCAGTATTTTTTATTGTAGTATTATTTGCAATACTGATGATATATACGGCTCGTTATGGTATTGGCCCAATCAAGGGTGCGCCGGATATGCGTTTTGGTATTGATATTCGCGGTGGTGTGGAAGCCGCATTCCAGCCGGAGGGCCTTGACCGCAAGCCGACAGTGGATGAGTTAGAGGCTGCAAAAGCCATCATTGAAACCCGTCTTGACTGGCAAAATATTATGGACCGTGAGGTTATTATCGACAAAGACAACGGCTATATTATTGTGCGTTTCCCTTGGAAGGCAGATGAGACAGAGTTTGACCCCGAAGCTGCGATTAAGGAATTGGGTGAAACAGCTCAGTTAACCTTCCAGGATTCAGAGGGTAACATTCTATTGACCGGTGAGCATGTACAGAAAGCCGCTCCGCAAGTTGATCAGCAGACCAATTCCTATGTGGTAAGCCTTACCTTTGATGCGGAAGGTACGAAGCTGTTCAGCGATGCTACCGCGAAGCTGGTAGGTAAGCTGATTAATATCTACATGGATGAGACCCTGATTCAGTCTGCTACCGTACAGACACATATTTCCGAAGGACAAGCAGTAATTACCGGTATGGATGACTATAATGAAGCCAAGGATTTATCTGATAAGATTAATTCCGGTGCGCTTCCCTTCTCTATGATCACGAAGAACTACAGCACCATTAGCCCCAGCCTTGGTGCAGGAGCCATGAATGTCATGATTCTGGCCGGTGGTATAGCGTTTGCTGCCATTTGTATCTTCCTGATATTCTACTACCGTGTATGTGGTTTTGTTGCCTGCATTTCCTTATCCATTCAGGTGGCAGGATCGATTTTGGCACTTTCCGTACCGCAGATGACACTGACCTTAGACGGTATTGCCGGTATTATTCTTTCCATTGGTATGGGTGTTGATGCAAATGTTATTATATCAGAACGTATCAGTGAGGAGATCAAATCAGGTAAGAGTGTTGAATCGGCAATTGCAGCCGGTTTCAAGAATGCCTTCAGCTCAGTATTTGATGGTAATATTACTGTGCTTATTGTTGCATTTATATTAATGGCTCTGGGTTCAGGAACGCTTCAATCCTTCGCATATACATTACTTGCAGGTATTGTATTTAACTTCCTTGCAGGTGTGACAGCGTCCCGGTTAATGGTTAGGTCTATTAGCTCCTATAAATTTATGCGCAAGCCGGCCTTCTATACCTGCTTGTCAAGGAGGGTAACACTATGAAAGATGTAAAAGATACAAAGAATTTAAAAGTAAAAGAAATTGCGGTTACTCCAGAGATGTATAAGGAAAACCATATTATCGGATTTTATAAGAAGCGTTTTATTTTCTTTGCGATCTCTTTGTCCGTTATGTTAATTGGTGTGATCATGGCATTTGTTGACGGTGTGAAGCTGGATATTCAGTTCACTGGTGGTGCCATGTTAAAATACACTTACGTGGGAGATATTGATGAAGATGCCGCAGGTGATTTTGCCAGCACACAGCTGAATCGTCCGGTTTCCACACAGTTGGTAGAGGATATTGCATCCGGAGAGAAGAAACTGGTATTTAACATTGCCGGTAATTATGGTATGAATGTTGCAGACCAGGATACCTTTAACAGTGAGTTAAAGAAAGCATTTCCTGATGCTGATTTAAAGCTGTCCGAATCCTCCATGGTGGAGCCTTTCTTTGGTAAGAAGTTCTTAAGAAATGGTATTATATCCATTGTATTGGCGGGCGTACTGGTGTTACTGTATGTATGGATTCGCTTTAAGATGATGGGTGGACTTTCTGCAGGTATCACAGCGCTGGTCGCACTGCTGCATGACTGCCTGATCGTATTCTTTACCTGTGTTATCTTTAAGATACCGATCGGCGAGTCCTTTGTTGCCGTGGTACTCAGTATCATTGGTTATTCCATCAACGATACGATAGTTATTTATGACCGTATCAGAGAGAATGCCAAGGATTATATTGGTTATCCGGTGGAGGCTATCACAGACTTGTCCATCACCCAGTCAATGATGCGTTCCATTAATACCAACGTAGCCGTAATGATCAGTGTCAGCCTGGTATACATTTTGGCATTTGCCAACAGCATCAGCTCCATCCAGTCCTTTGCGCTGCCTATGGCTGTTGGTTCCATTAGCGGATGCTACTCTACAATTTGTATTGCCGGTCCTCTTTGGGTAATGTGGAAGAAGAGAAAGTCTAACACCATCCTCTTCGAAGAGCCGAAGAAAAAGATCAATACCTATAAGCCTACAAGCTTCTAGGCATACATGGATAATGAATATCCAGCAAAATAATAATAAAAATTGATAAATAGTCATTGACAAATAAAAGCCGATTCGTGGATAGGAGCAGTTTTACTAAGTAACTTAGAACTGTCTCCGCCATGAGTCGGCTTTTTTGTTTTCTTTTGAAGGTATAATAATCTTCTGTTAGGTCAGACTAGGCTGCTTCAACCTGCTGATACAGTAATTGATCCCAAGGAAGATGACATCTGCCATACCCATAACGATGTTTAGTCGTGTGGTCTGCAGCAGCATATGGTCGGCAAAGCCAGAGAAATTCACAATCCCGGTAATATACACATCTCCTACTGCAGGCAATTCTTTGTCTACACCGGCACCGGGTTTTAGCGGTCCCTGACCAAGGGTGATATACCCGATATGATCGGACCGACCAAGGGAAGCATCGATTGCAATGACGAAAGCATCATCATAGGTTTGATAGATACGCTCAATGGTTTCCTTGAGATTCTTGGCATGAACCGGCTCTTCCAAGGTACCATAGACCTGGTAATTATGGTGCTTCTTATATTTGGACAACTTATATCCGATGAGTGGTCCCAGACTATCTCCCGTCGCTCTGTCAGAACCAATGCATAGAAATATTATGGTCCGGTTTAACAGAACCTGTTCTCTGATTAATTCCATCAAGGAGCAGCCAAGTTCATATGCCGTGGATTTCTGCGAGGAGTCATAATAGGTGATCCCGCCCTTTTTTTTCAGGAAAATACTCATGCAAACACATACCTTTCATAATGGTGCGTTTATTCATTCATTTCGATGTACTTAATCATATGAAAACGCTTAAATTAAGTATTACCAAAAAATCGTAATATAGACGTGGAAAGCCAGAAAAATTCAGTGTTTACAAGGCAAAATAGCATTTATTTCGGGTTTAAAATCCTAATTCCCTGAAAAAACAATGTATATGGAAGCGATTTAACGCATTTTCGGTAGAATAATGAGGATAAGTTCTTCCTTGACAGGAGCCGGATACGACAAAAAGCCTGTCCATAATATGCTATCATAATCTATATTTTAGGATCGAATGCTCTGCTGCCAGGAATGGCAGGAAAATAGATAGATGGGAGTGAGTCGTGTGATTGAAAATATACATAGCAGTGATAGCGCGGACAAGAACCCGAATCGGTTGCAAGCTTCCTTTAAGATGCCCAAGAACGTACGGCAGATTGGAAAAAGTAATACTACAAAGAAAATATATGTTGAAGATTATGTCATGACTTATGTAAAGCAGCTGGTAGGAGGCGATTATTCAAAATGCAGGGCTGCAGTACTGGTGGGGCAGTGCATTAAACTGGATAATTGCCGGAATATTTTTGTATCGGGAGCCGTGGAAGTAAAAGAGGCAGATTCTGCATCCGATGTTATATTCACCAATGACTCTTGGACAAACATCTATGAAGAAATCAAAAAATATTTTGTGGAGATGGAGATCGTGGGCTGGTTTTTGGGAGGTCCGGGTTATCTTCTGGAGGATAAGGACAAGATCACCAAGCTGCATATTGATAACTTTGCAGGGCAGGACAAGGCGCTGCTGATCTATGACAATATGGAGAAGGAGGAGGCTTTCTATAGCTTTGAGAACAACCGCTTGACCAAGCTGGATGGCTATTACATATATTACGAGAAGAACGAAGAGATGCAGACCTATATGATAGACCATAGAGGGGATGAAGCCCAGAGTATGGAGGCTTCCTATGATGATAAGGTATCCAAAAATATCAGAGAAGTATTGCAGAATAAGAAGGCAATACAGGAGGACAGCAAAAATGTCACCAGGTTGATGTATGCAGCAGGCACCTTACTGGCTGTCATAGTACTGGTTGTCGGAGCAGCTATCCTCAATAATTATGACCAGATGAAAAGTATGCAGGATACCCTAAATCATCTACAGGAGAATATGCAGGAGGTAAAGTCGATCTTCTCTTCCAGTGGTTCGGATCTTGATTCAAAGACCTCGGTAGTAAAAGGACAACCCTCTGACAGCACGGATGCCTCAGTGGGAGAGGATGCTTCAGAGGCTTCGGATGACAGTGCCTCGGAGGATGAGAGCCTGGATATTGAAATGTCACCGGGAGAGGTGAAACCCATTGACGATGCTGATCACCAGGAGGAAACACAAAGCAATAACACACAGACGAATAGTGAGCCGGAGAAGAATGAATTCGCCAATCATAAGGAGGATGACGAGGAGCCAACTTCCACGCCGGGGGATGATTTAGCCGAAGAGGAAAGTGATGAGGAAGCAGTGCAGCAGGTGAAGTATTATATAGTAAAGGCCGGGGATACCCTGGCAGACATCAGCTATAAGCTTTACAATACCTATACCAAGGTTCAGCAGATTATGGAGCTTAATAATATCGAAAACCAGGATTATATTTATGTGGGTCAAAAGCTCATAGTTCCATAGTAGGAAAAAGGTGCTATTCTTAAGCGAGTAACTTTAGGAAAGCACCTGTTTTATTGTGTCCTCTATACGATCAGTCAACGATTTTCCACCTTTATGATAAAAATAATAGGTGTCAAGCTTGGGGAAATGAGTTATAATCACTATAAATAAAACCATGGGGAGTAAGATATGGCGCAGGAAAATGGTGGACAATCAATCAGGGATTATGGTAATCGTAAGAAGAGAATAAGGCGAATCCGTAATTTCATAATCATTGCTTTGATCCTTATCATTGCAGTCGGAGCGTCTGTCTATTTATATTATCTGAACAATAGAAGCTACAGTAGCTTTGAGACGATCAGTTCAATTGATAATGCAGCAGGAAGCACAGCTAAGTATTTGAGCTATGGAAGTATGGTTGTGAAGTATACCAGGGACGGTATTACTGCGATAGATAAAGACGGCAAGCTGGTCTGGAACGGATCCTATGAGATGGACAAGCCTATTGTAGATATTTGTGGTGATTATGTGCTGGTTGCAGATCAGGGCGGAAATTCTCTTGGAGTATTTAATAGCAAAGGTACGGTTGCCAGCTTAACTGTACCCTATGACATCATCAAGGCGGAAATTTCATCCCAGGGTGTGATTGCAGTTTTAATGGAGAACAAGGATGAGAATTATATCTATCTATTGGATTCTGATGGCACTGATCTTGCTCAGATAGGAACGAATAACGGTGAGCATGGATATCCGCTGGATATGAGTTTATCCAATGATGGCAAAAGACTAATCAGCAATTACCTGTCAGTAACCGGCGGCAAGCTAACCAGTAAGGCAACCTTCTATAATTTTGGTGAAGTGGGCCAGAACTGGATAGACCAGATTATGGGCTATTATGAATTCAAGGATATCCTAACTCCAAGAGTTATCTTTAACAATAATAATACTGCCTGTCTGTTCAAGGATAACGGCTTTGTAATATTCTCCTATAGTGAGACACCGAATGTTGTTGCAGAAGTGAACTTTGAGAATAATTTACATAGTATTTTTTATAGTGATGCTTATGTGGGCGTGGTACTGGAGCAGGGAGAACAGGGCTATCATCAACTTATCGTATACAAGCTTGACGGCACCAAGGTTCTGGACAAAAAGCTGGATTATGACTATACCAATATCTATATGTCCGGTGAGGAGATCATTATGAATGACAACATATCCTGTGTTGTCTTAAAGCTGAATGGTAAAGTGAAATTCAGCCAGACCTTTGAGGCGAACATCAATGCGGTTTATCCCATTAACCATCTGGATAGATATTTCCTGATCAATGAAGATAAGATATCTCAGATATCGTTGGTAGAATAGTGTAAATGCAATTTACATCTTATAGCTATAGCAGATGAAAGCGAGGCAGACTATTTATCTGGTTAATTAAGTATTTCGTTAGAATGGAGATCAAGAATGAATTGGTTATTGGTTGTAGTGTTGGTTGTTTTATTAGGCAATGCCATCATAGGTATGAGAGTTGGTCTGATTAAGACGATATTCTCTCTTGTTTCTATGATACTTGCGGTAATTCTCACCATATGGATCAGTCCGGTGGTGAAGGATTATCTTATGGAAAATGAAAAAATCTATGACAGCATTTCAGGTAAAGTGATAAAAATGCTTCCTTTTGGAGAAGAGGTAGAAGAGGACAAGCAGGAAGATGCCATTGGGGAGCTGAAGCTGCCTAAGTCCATAAAGGAAAGTTTAATCAAGAATAATACCACAGAGAATTATGCAGCACTGGCAAGCAACAGTTTCAAGGAATATGTAAGTCATTATCTTACTGGTATGATCATCAATGGGATCTCCTTTATCGGTACCTTTCTTGCTATTTCCATATTGCTTGGGGTGATCTGCATTGCCCTTGATTTGATCAGTAAGCTGCCACTATTAAATTCTATGAATAAGACGGCAGGTCTGCTTGCCGGAGCAGTGCACGGCCTGATTCTGGTATGGCTGGGCTTTATTTTGCTTACTGTTTTTGGAAGCACGCAGCTTGGTCAGAAGATGATGGAGATGATTGCTGAAAGCGAGTTTTTAAGTATCATTTACAATAATAATTTTCTGCTGCATTTTATCACTGGGATTACAATGACCATTCTTTAGTACGTAATAGTAATTCTATAATAAAAATGATTCTATGATAAAAATGATTCTATGATATGAATTCGAATCTATTATCTAAATTTAACAGTGACAATAGCATTTGTAACAGTGCTGCTTAAGATGGCATATTTTAGACAAGTTTTATTAGCTTGCTAAATCATGATACATATTAATCTACTGGAGGAATTCTAAGATGAATGAGATGTTAAGTAAGATTCAGAAGATGGGTATTGTTCCCGTCATTAAGCTGGATGATGCAAAGGATGCAGTGCCCTTGGCCAAAGCTTTGGTTGATGGTGGACTTCCCTGTGCAGAGGTAACCTTCCGCACAGCT
>JAJUHH010000014.1 GCA_029267975.1 Clostridiales bacterium | reverse complement strand
GTTTGTATATGCCTTAGAGAGGTTTCTCAGCTTATCATATCGATTTCGGCTGGAGGGACCGGAATGATAATAATTACCTTCCATATCAAGCCTCAAATAGGTATTGTCAATTTTAATATATGATTTTTTTGCTAAAACGTCCGTGAAAAAGATTGAATCTGAAATTACTTTCCGCTATACTATTTGTAACTTTTACCAGACAGGAAAACACTAAGGGAGGTCACTATGTCAGGCTCAGTTTACGGAACAATATTTAAGGTAACCACCTGGGGGGAATCCCATGGAAATGGGATCGGCGCAGTCATTGACGGCTGTCCCGCCGGGCTCTCTATGAATGAAGAATACATCCAGTCTTATCTGAATAGGAGAAAACCTGGTCAGACAAAGTACTCCACCCCCAGAAAGGAAGAGGATAAGGTCACCCTCCTTTCGGGCATCTTTGAGGGAAGGACCACTGGTACTCCCATCTCAATCGCTGTATATAATGAGAATCAGCGCTCAGGGGATTATTCCTCCATTGCCTCCTACTATAGACCCGGTCATGCTGATTACACTTATGATGCAAAGTATGGCTTTCGGGATTACAGAGGCGGTGGACGTTCCTCCGGCAGAGAAACCATCGGCAGAGTTGCAGCCGGTGCCATTGCCTGTGCCATATTAAAGGAGCTTGGCATAGAGGTCAGGGCTTATACCAGATCCATCGGCCCCATCAGTATTGCCAGTGAAGCTCCTGACCCTGGGCTTGCTGCCCAGAGTCCCTTGTGGATGCCGGATCTTGAAGCTTCTGCTCGTGCGGAGACTTATCTCCTTCAACAAATGGAGGATCACAATTCTGTAGGCGGAGTGATTGAGTGTATCGTTACCGGTATGCCTGCAGGAATTGGAGAACCTGTTTTTGATAAACTGGACGCTGCCCTGGCCAAAGGGCTTATGTCCATCGGAGCCGTTAAGGGAGTAGAAATTGGTGACGGTTTCTTAAGTTCCAGGGTAACCGGTGCACAGAATAATGATCCTTTCTATTCGGATGGTAAGACAATCACCAAGAGCAGTAACCATGCAGGCGGGATTCTTGGCGGTATCAGTGATGGATCTGACATCCTTCTTCGGGCTGCCATAAAACCCACCCCCTCCATCTTCCGCCCTCAGAATACCGTAACTAAGGATAGGGAGAATGTAGAAATAAATATCAAAGGTCGTCATGATCCGGTGATCGTTCCTCGTGCTGTCGTTGTAGTAGAGTCCATGACAGCAATCACACTGGTGGATCAGCTCTTTCTCGCTATGTCATCCCGTATGGATCGTATCAGGGACTTTTATAAGAAGTAGTAAATGCAATATTTTAATCCACAGGCAGGATTGCTCACATTGGCAATCCTGCTTTTGTTAGCTGCTGCTCAACATAATCAGCCCTTGAATTTCGCTTATAAAACTCATTTTTTTACATACTCTGGATACAATGGATAAATATTTTTCATCAGGTATTGACAAGAGAAATTATACTAGTATAATTGTTATTGTCGCTGTTTAGCGTAACTAAACTTTGAGTTTATTCTCAGTAAGAATCTGAAAGGAAGCGCCTCATGAACATCGGAACCAAAATCAAGGAATTACGAATACAGAAAAGCTTGACACAGGAAGAACTGGCTGACAGAGCAGAACTCTCAAAAGGCTTCATCTCACAGCTGGAGCGGGATCTGACCTCCCCTTCTATTGCGACTCTGGTAGATATTCTGCAATGTCTTGGTACCAATCTTGAGGAGTTCTTCAGTGGTACTACCGCAGAACAGGTGGTATTTAAAAAATCGGATTACTTTGAGAAATATGATGCTGAATTAAAAAATGAAGTAAAGTGGATCATTCCCAATGCGCAAAAGAATATTATGGAGCCAATTCTTCTGACTCTGGATGCCGGTGGGTCAACTTATCCTGACAACCCCCATGAAGGGGAGGAGTTCGGATATATTCTCAACGGAAGTGTTACCCTGCATATCGGGAACCGTACTTATAAGTTAAAGAAGGGTGAATCCTTCTACTTTACTGCAAATAAACAACACTATATTACTGCTTCCGAAAAAACCGGCGCCACCCTCTTATGGGTATCAACCCCGCCAAGTTTCTAGGAGAAAGAAGGGGAAGTATGATGACTGATATCAAATTAATCAATCTGGTCAATATCACCAAGTCCTTCGGGGAAACCGTGGTACTGGATGAACTTAATCTTTATATCCGTGAAAATGAGTTCCTTACTTTGCTGGGACCCTCCGGCTGCGGTAAGACAACAACCCTGCGTATCATCGGTGGTTTTGAGTCACCTGATAAAGGACAGGTTATCTTTGAAGGCAAGGATATTACGAAGCTTCCGCCCAATGAGCGCCAGTTAAATACTGTATTTCAAAAATATGCCCTCTTTAATCACATGACCATATCCGAAAATATCGCCTTTGGACTGAAAATCAAGAAGAAATCCAAGGCTTATATCAATGATAAAATTAAGTATGCGCTGAAGCTGGTCAACCTGGAGGGCTATGAAAATCGTATGCCCAATTCCTTAAGCGGTGGTCAGCAGCAACGTATTGCTATTGCAAGAGCAATTGTAAATGAACCCAAGGTACTGCTCCTTGATGAACCCTTAGGCGCTTTGGATCTAAAGCTTCGTCAGGACATGCAGTACGAACTGATCCGTTTAAAGAACGAGCTTGGTATTACCTTTATCTATGTAACTCATGATCAGGAAGAAGCCCTGACGATGTCCGATACCATTGTTGTTATGAATCAGGGATACATACAGCAGGTTGGATCCCCTGAGGACATTTATAACGAACCGAAGAATGCCTTCGTGGCCGACTTCATCGGTGACAGCAATATTATCCCTTCCATTATGGTAGAGGACAAGCTTGTGAACATTCTGGGAGCTAACTTTCCTTGCGTTGATACAGGCTTTGGCAGGAACAAACCTGTGGATGTCGTGATCCGTCCGGAAGACATTGATCTTGTAAAGCCGGAAGATGGCATTATTACAGGCAGAGTCACTTCTCTTCTCTTTAAGGGAGTTCATTACGAGATGGAGGTAACTGCAAACGGTCGGGAATGGCTGGTTCATTCCACGGATCTATTCCCGGTAGGCAGCGAGGTTGGAATCAGCGTAGACCCTTATGACATTCAGATTATGAACAAACCGGAATCTGAGGATGAAGAAGCAGTGGAAATCTCAGAATAATCCCAGGTAATAATGTTCAATAAGAAACCGGCATTCCGGATCATTGAAAGATTACGAAGTTCAGGAGTTGTGTCCTATGAATATTAAGAATACATTAACCCATGCTGCGGAAAAGAAACCCGATAGCGGTGTGCAGTTCTCAAGGGTCAATAAGGTAAAATGGCTTTCCTTCCCCTATATTCTGTGGTCGGCAGGCTTTATACTCATCCCCCTGGTGCTGGTTTTATATTATGGATTAACAGATAATAACAACAGCTTTACGCTGTCTAATATCGCCTTGATTACAGATCCGATTAATTTAAAGGCTCTGCTCCTTGCCTTGGAGCTGTCCATTGTCAGTACTGTGATATGCCTGATATTAGCTTATCCCCTGGCAATGATCATGAATAACTCCAAGATGCAGAGCAACAGCTTTACTGTGCTGATTATCATCCTTCCCATGTGGATGAATTTTCTGCTTCGAACCATTGCCTGGCAGAATATCCTTGAAAAAACGGGTATACTGAATACTGTATTAAAGTTTTTCCACCTGCCAACATTAAATATTATCAATACGCCGGCAGCCATTATCCTGGGTATGGTTTATAATTTCCTGCCCTTTATGGTACTACCGATTTATAATGTTCTGATCAAGATTGACAAGGACGTAATTGCTGCGGCCAGAGATCTGGGAGCAAACGGTACACAGACCTTCCTAAAGATTATCCTGCCCTTAAGTCTTCCCGGTGTGATCAGCGGAATTACCATGGTCTTTGTCCCCTCTCTCACTACCTTTGTGATCTCCACCATCTTAGGAGGAAGCAAGATTGTTCTCATCGGTAATGTGATTGAGCAGCAGTTCCGCCTTGGTAACTGGCATACAGGCTCCGGTCTGTCTCTGGTACTGATGATCTTTATCCTGATCAGCATGGCTCTTATATCAAAATATGATAAGGAAAGTGAGGGTGGCAATCTATGGTAAAGCGTTTTCTCAGTCGAGCTTACATCGGCATTATTTTGCTGTTTTTATATGCACCCATCCTAATACTGATTGTGCTTTCCTTTAATGCCTCCAAATCCAGGGCAAAATGGGGTGGCTTCACCTTACATTGGTATCAGCAGCTTTTTCGTAACGAGGACATTATGTCCGCTTTATATACAACCCTGATCATTGCCTTTACATCCGCCTTGATTGCCACAATCCTAGGTACAGCTGCAGCCATTGCCATTAACAGTATGAAGAAGACGCCGCGTCTTATTATGTTGGGCATTACCAATATTCCAATGCTTAATGCAGATATCGTAACCGGTATCTCCCTGATGCTGGTGTTTGTAGCAGTCAATTATACGCTTGGATTTACCAGCGTACTGCTCTCCCACATCACCTTTAATATCCCTTATGTCATCCTGAGTGTGATGCCGAAGTTAAAGCAGCTTAATCCACATACCTTTGAGGCGGCACAGGATCTTGGGGCATCTCCTCTTTATGCCTTTTACAAAGTTATTTTACCGGATATCTTTCCCGGTGTATTATCGGGATTTTTCCTATCCTTTACCATGTCCCTGGATGATTTTGTGATCACCTATTTTACCAAGGGACCGGAGGTAAATACCCTTTCCACTAAGATATATACCGAGGTTCGTAAGGGAATTAAACCGGAGATATATGCCCTCTCCACCCTAATGTTTCTTACTGTTTTACTTTTGCTGATCTTCATCAACCGCAGAAATGCAGGTAAGAATGCTCCCATCAGAAAGCTATAGCATCATTCAAGCTAAGCAAAAGGTGCTTAAGTACAATCGCAGGTATCTGCAACATAATTAAAAGGAGAATGAGAATGAAAAAAGTTATAATTAGTTGTCTCCTTCTGGTTTTTGCTTTTGCCCTCACCGGCTGCGCCCAGAAGGACAGTGAAAAAAAGGTCTATGTATACAACTGGGGCGAATATATCGATCCCGATGTACTTGATTCCTTCGAGGAGGAAACCGGCATTAAGGTGGTTTATGAAGAATTTGAGATGAATGAAGACATGTACGCCAAGATCAAGGCCGGAGCCGTTCAATACGATGTTGTATGTCCCTCCGACTACATGATCCAGAAGATGATTGAAGAAGGACTTTTGGCCGAGATCGATTTCAGCAATGTACCTAACATCTCCAATATAGATCCTGCTTATTTAAAGAGTGCCGAGAATTTTGATCCGGGCAATAAATACAGCGTGCCTTACTGCTGGGGAACCGTTGGTATCCTGTATAACAAGACTATGGTGGATGAACCCATCGACAGCTGGGGGGCTATCTTTGATGAAAAATACTCCGGCAACATCCTGATGATGGACAGTGTCCGTGACGCTTTCGGTATCGCCCTTACTTATCTTGGCTATGACCTCAACAGTACAGATGAAGGACAGCTGGAGGAAGCAAAGCAATTGCTTCAGAAGCAGTATCCACTGGTACAGGCCTATGTGGTTGATCAGGTCAGGGATAAGATGATCGGCGGAGAAGCAGCCCTGGGCGTGATTTACTCCGGTGAAGCAATCTATACCCAGAGAGAGAATTCCGATCTGGAATATGTTGTTCCCAAGGAAGGCTCCAATGTATGGATTGATGGATGGGTTATTCCCAAGAATGCCAGAAGTAAAGAAAATGCTGAGGCATTTATCAATTATATGTGCCGAGCTGACATTGCTCTGAAAAACTTTGAATTTATCACTTATTCCACACCAAATGCGGCTGCAAGAGAAATGATCACAGATCCTGATATCAAGGACAGCCCGGTGGCCTTCCCTGATCAGTCTGTACTGGATCGCTGCACAACCTACCGTTACCTGGGTGCAGAAGTGGAAGCTATGTTTAACGACAAGTGGAACCAGGTAAAGTCTGAGTAAGCCTGGGTCAGCTACAATAAAATAAAGCATACTATGACGTGACAGCAATTATGGAAGCAGCTTCATAATTGCTGTCTTTTATTGACTTCATCCCATTATTGAATTCATCTTAGTACTGATTTTATCTTAGCATTGATTTTATCTTAGTATTGATTTTATCTTAGTTTTTATTTTATCTAAGGATTGATTTCATTTCATGTTCTGCGAAACCTTCGTCCTGAATAATTCAATATTATTTATGGCTGAAAAGTCGCCCATTTACAAGGACTCACTCTTAAATCCCTTGTTTTATGACAGCAGTCTTTTATAATTAACTCATGACAATAAAGCTAGGGTATCTCATTTCCTTTCATACAAATATACAATCTGGAGGTAATTTTTGTGGATAAAATAACTTTGACTTTAACGAAGAATTGCCGCTTTTATCTGGGGGACTGTCCGGACGCCTGGCAAGCCTGGTTCGACGATTCTGATTGGCAAGCCATCTCCCTACCCCATGACTGGTCTGTTTCTCTGCCCTTCTCCAGAGAATACTCCAGCGGCACCGGTTATCTGGCCGGCGGAATCGGATGGTACCGGCTGCGGATCACTCCTCACAAAGACTGGGTCGGCAAGCGGATAAGCCTATCCTTTGACGGTGTCTACAAAAACAGTAAGGTCTGGTGCAACAGCTATTATCTCGGAGCCAGACCTAATGGTTATATATCCTTTACCTATGATATTACTGAGCAGTTCCGCTTTGACAGAGACAACATTGTCTGCATCCAGGTAGACCACAGGGATATTGCCGATTCCCGTTGGTTTACAGGCTCAGGCATTACACACAAGGTTACATTGGTGATTGAGGAAGCCGTGCATCTGCTTCCTGATGGTGTCTTCTTCACCACTCCGGAGGTTTCATCACAGGAAGCTTCCATTACCATAAGCAATGAAGTCATAAATACCCTAGACCGGGATGTAGTACTTACCGTAAGCAACAAGCTGATCGGGAAGGACGGACAGGTGACTGCCTCCATAAGGGATACTATTCCGGCAGGCAGCCAAAGGCTTCTGACAAACAGACAGAAGTTAGCTTCACCACAACTCTGGACCCTTAATACCCCCTATCTATATACGCTGGAAACCTGGTTCCACCTTCAGCAGCCGGATGGCTCAGAAATAGAATATTTAGCTGATACGAGGAAAGTGGGGATCCGCTCCTTCCGCTTCGATCCTGATCAGGGCTTTTTCCTAAATGAGCATCCTACTCTGATCAAAGGCGTATGTGTTCATCATGATGCCGGATGCCTTGGGGCAGCTGTCCCTGTGGCAGTATGGCGCCGCCGCCTTGAAAAGTTAAAGAAAATGGGCTGCAATGCCATACGTATGAGCCATAATCCCCACCTGCCGGAGCTGTACGATCTATGTGACAGGATGGGCTTTCTGGTTATGGATGAAGCCTTTGATGAATGGGAAGGGCCGAAAAATAAATGGAGTACCGGACATAATGTCTATCCGCCCAAACATCAGGGCTATTATCTGGACTTCCCCACCTGGCACGAACAGGACCTCATTGCGCTCATACGGAAAAACCGCAATCACCCTTCCATCATTCTATGGAGTATCGGCAACGAAATCGACTATCCCAATGACCCCTACTGCCATGAGTCCTTTGCCATCATGACAGGCAATAATGACGCAAATAAGCCGGAACAGGAAAGACAGTACAATCCGCAGCGACCCAATGCAAAACGGCTGGCAGTATTATCAAGGCGTCTGACTGAAATCGTGAAACGTTATGATCAAAGCCGTCCTGTTACCCTGGCTGCCGCATTTCCGGAGTTATCCTCCACTCTGGGTTTCTTTGATCACCTTGAGGTGGTTGGTTATAATTATAAAGAACACCTTTACCAGGAAAGCCACCAGGCATTTCCCCAGAAATCCTTTCTCGGCAGCGAAAACAATCACAGCCTTGCATCCTGGAAAGCAGTGCTTAATACGCCTTACATTGCAGGACAGTTTCTATGGACCGGAATCGATTATCTGGGCGAGGCTCAAGGCTGGCCCATTCATGGCTCAGGTTCCGGCCTGTTAACCCTGGCCGGATTTGAAAAAACCTCCTACTACAGGCGGCAGGCCTTATGGACAGAGGAGCCTGACCTGCATATATCTACCACGGACGCAGCCAAGGAGTGCGGCGAGTGGACTCCTATGTACGACTCCTGGAACTATCCTCTGGGCAAGGAGGTTTTAGTTAAATGCTACACCAATTTAAGTGAGGTTTCCTTCTGCCTGAATGGTAATCCTCTCGGTGTCTATCCTAGGGATCCGGACAAGGATTGCATCTCCTTCCTCCTGCCCTTCACTCCAGGTACCTTAAAAGCGGAAGGAAAAGGGGCTGACGGCTCACTCCTTACCCATACACTGACAACTTCCTATAGTGCCTGCCAGATCAGTTTAAACTGTTGGGAAGATAAGCACTACTCTGTAGAAGAAACACCCATCTATCAGGTGGAAGCCACCATAAGGGATCATGAGGGCAATCCTGTTACATCCGACTGCTCCTGCCTGCATGTCACAGTAGAAAACGGACAGCTCCTTGGGCTGGAAAATGGTGATCTTGCGGATAACACCGACTACTCTGCTCCTTATCGCAGAGCCTACCATGGACAGCTTATGATTTATATCAAGCCGGAAGACAGTTTACAAGCAACTCTGCTTAAGGTTGATGGTGAGAACTTAGCTCCGGCATCCATCCGCCTGTCTATGGACAGGATGAATGCTTTATAATACAGGTCAGAAGCTACAAAAGGATCATTAATCGGTTCAAGAATACAATGGAATTATCAATAGATTTAGAGAATATCACAGGATCATCAATTCATAAAAGCAAATGTAAAATAATTATTTGAATATATAAAGTAGTGAAAGGCTCCTCTTTAGGAAAGCAGATTAGATTAATCTGCCCCCTTAAGAGGAGCCTTTCACTTAGGATATGGCAAGGTCTTTATCCATTTCCACACGAGAAGTTAATTTCTCATATTGACCGGGTGTCATTCCGGTATATTTTTTAAAGACTTTATTAAAATACCCCTCATCCTGAAAACCCACCCGATATCCAATGGCTGTTAGTTTCATGGGTGTGGCAGCAATGAACTCCTTCGCGTGTTTTATCCGGATTTCATTCAAATAAACAAAGATTGTCTTACCGATACTCCTTTTAAATACTCTGTTCAAATAATCAAAATTGCAGGAAAACAATTCTTCAATCAGCTTGCTGGAAATCTCCTTTTGATAATTGGCATTCAGGTAATTTAACAGCGCATGAATATTATGATAGGATCTGGAAATAACGGGAGTATTCCTTAATATCTCAGAGGATAGTGCTTCTCTTGCGATTTCCACAAGTGCTTCCATAATCCTTAAGGAACTTAAAAGCTTATAATTCTCCAACTTATTACGGTTATGGTCCATGGCCTCCTGTATCAGCTTAATTACCTGTAAATAGCTGCTGCCATGCCTAAGACTCATACACTTGGGAAATTGCAGCCAGGAAGGCCGGTATAGCTCATAAGAGCCGCTGTCTTCCTGAAGTGCTTCACTTCTGATATTCAGACAGCGCCTCCGATCCACCATATCCTCCTGTCTGCGGATTATTTCCGGGTGCCGAAAATGAATATAATAATACTCACAACTCGATGCCCTAAGCCCCTGATGTACGAAGTCCGGATCAAGCATTAGGACGTCCCCTGCCTTTAGTTCATAGTTACTTCCGTTCTCCTGCAGATACAGAGTCCCCTTTGTCATGATATATATTATATATTCATCTGCCTGTCTTTTTCGGTGGATATAGGGCGGCTCTAACACTGCCATATCCACAAGACGTATCTGTGGCAGGATTGTTCCCTTCATTTCATAATACATATGATCTATCCTAAATCTGCTTCATCACACAGGGTGATGGTGTTGATGTGTTTTCCTTCTGTTTCAAATACCAAAATCCTATTCCTACCAAGGTTCAATAGCGGTGCTGGTATATATAAGCGTTTCTGGGGACCGATTTCCCAAAATCGTCCGATATTAAAGCCGTTGACCAGAACACATCCTTTTCCCCAACCGCTCATGTCTAAAAAGGTATCGGCCTTTTCCTCTAGCTCAAATGTAAACTCATAGAAGCCGGGAGCATCTTCGGCTAAGGGCTGACTAAAATCAAGTCCCGACAGATCTTCCATTGGAAGACAATACTGCTTCCAATAATAATGCTGGTGACCATTGATCTGTACTGCTCCGTCAATCCCTTTTCTCTGGTATTCCATGGCGGGTCCAAAGTTAACCCGTCCCATATTCTCCACCAGGATATCCAGTTTCCTGCCTGACTCTAGGGGCTGTTCCGGTTCATACTCTGCCAGCAGCTCCCTGTCATACAGTGTGACCACAGGCTTTTCATCAACATAGATATTCGCCCTGTCATTGGCACCCCAGAGGCGGATTCGTTCAATTACTTCTTCTTTTAAGGTACTTTCGTATAGAATATACCCATAGCCCTGATCTAAGCGTTCCATGGACTGGGGAACAACACTCTCTATGGGCTGTGTGAGATTATTCAGATTTCCAAAGAGTCCTGTTTGTCTTGCTACTGGTATGGTTCCATAAGCCTTCCGCTTAATCTCAGTTGTCAGGGTCACATCAGGAAGCTTCGTATATTTACTGATTACCTTCTGAAAGGCTTCATATTTGGGCGTGATCCTTCCATCCTCAGTTAACAGTGCATCATAGTCATAGGAAGTGACATCCGGTGTCAGTTTATCATAATAATTGGCGCCATTGGTAAATCCAAAATTGGTTCCACCTTCAAACATATAGATATTGACATGGCCTTCTGCCAGAATATCATCCAGATCTTTCACATGTTCCGCTATATCCCCGGTCTGATGACATTCCAGGCCCCAGTTATCAAACCAACCGACCCAGAATTCCATGCACATTAATGGCTTGTTTCCGATCTTTCGACGCATAAGAGCAAACTGCTCTTTGCCTCTGGAGCCAAAGTTGCCTGTCTGCAATACGCCATCGATCTTACCGCATTCAAATGCATCTCCCCAGGGACCGTCAGAGGTTACCAAAGGGACCTCGCATCCAAGGTCTAGCATCAGCTGTTTCATATATTTCATATATTCAGCATCGTTGCCAAAGTAGCCATATTCGTTTTCCACCTGCATCATAATGACCGGGCCTCCCCGAGTAATCTGCAGCGGAGTGATGATTTCAAACAGCTTGGTATAATACTCTTTCACATGCTTCAAAAAGGGCTCATACATGCAGCGCAGGCGCATGCCATCTTCCTTTAACAACCAGTAAGGAAGTCCTCCGAATTCCCACTCTGCACAGATATAAGGAGAGGGTCTGAGGATTACCATAAGTCCCAGCTCCTGAGCCAGCTGTACATAGCGGACAATATCCAGCATTCCGCTAAAGCAGAACTGACCTTTTTCCTTTTCATGCAAATTCCATGGGATATAGGTCTCAACAGTATTACAACCCAGCATTTTCAATTTTTCCAAACGATCACGCCAATATTCCGGCATAATCCGAAAGTAATGCATGCCCCCAGAGATAATTTTTATTTTCTTTCCGTCCAGATAAAACTCGTCCCTAATCTCAAATTGATGCACGTTATCCTCCTGTCTTGTATAGAAAAACGGAATACCAATCCTGTACACTCTGCCATGCCAGGCATCGGTATTCCCTTTTTCTACGCACTTTCCTCAATGATAATATAATATTTAAATATTAATTTAATATCATATTATATCAAATGCTTGCACTTAATTTTATATCCTATTATGTTAATTTATTGCCTTAAGCAATTACTTATTTTTTATAAAGCTCATCAAATTGTCTCTGCAGCTCGGCAGTTACCTCCTCAATGCCGGCAGCCTTCAAAGCAGCCTGGTACTCAGCTACGATTTGCTCCGCTGTACCCTGGAACTTACCAAAAGCAATCTGTTTCATATAGTTGGTATGAACTTCATTGATGTTGTTAATCTGTGATTGAATATTATCAACATTAGGAACAAACTGTCCATAAGGATAGTCGATCTTTATCTTGTCATATTCAGCATACAGAGCATCTATGGCCGCCCAGTCACGGGAAGCATCTTTAATTTCAAGGTCATCATTACGTCCCCACCAGAAGTTTGTAACGATTTCGTCCTTATCCTTATTATAGGAAGCCGGCTGCTGACGAAGACCATCTTCATTTAATTCCCACTGTCTGCCTTCAATACCATAGTTAAATAATCTGTAGCATTCAGGATCATTTCTTAAAAGATCATATACCATCAGAGCTCTTTCAGGATTTTTGCTGGCTGCAGATATCGCCATAGCACCATGGGTGATGGAAAGGGATACGACATTCTTTGTTTCCTCGCCAAAGTAGAAGAAGCCTGAAGCTGCATCCGGATCTGTTTGATAAATTGTATTATTATTGGTTTTGCTTACCAGATCGGTCCAGGTCTGGGTGTGATGCTGTTCTGCTGCCACACGACCAATTCTATAATCATCACGATTGGAGGATGCGGTGTTATTTAATACATCCGTTTTCCATACACCGATGCTATCCCATTCCTTCATCAGATTTGCAAAATCAACCATCATCTGAGTCTCTGTATAGCTTGGAGTGATAATGGTATATAAATCATCCTTTGTTCCGCCCCATAATGCACCGGAAGCAATACCGTCAATGGCAACGAAATTAGAGTGAGATGCAATCCAACCGCTTGCCAGCTGAGAATGATGGGTACCATCAGAATCCCAAGGAATAATATCAGGATATGCTTGCTTTACATAACGGAAATAGGTGGTCATGTCTTCCCAGCTGTGAACTCCATTGGCAAGACCGGCTTCTTTTGCCCAGTCAAGACGATAGATAAAGCCATGATTTGTCCATTGCGCATAGTTATCTTCAGGGATCAGATAGATATCACCATCGTATTTGCAAAGCTCCCAGTGATCGGCACTTACACTTTCCCAGGTCTTAGGAGCATAGGTTTTCAGCATATCCTCAGAAAGCTTCATGAAAGCTCCGTTTTTACTGTTGGGCCATGCATCCAACCAGTCAGAAGCAGTTCCCACAAGGTCCACAGAACCATCCATCTGCGCAAGTGTCAGATTATAGTTGGATAGATAATCCGTCCATCCTATATAATAAATCTGCAATTCCGCATTTACTTTCTCGGTCAAAATCTTATTCAGCTCTGCCATCATCTCATCGGTTGCTGAGATAGACGGCTTATCACCTGTTACCATATAGGTAATTACCACATGTTCTGAAGTATCAATTGCCCCATCCTTCCCTGATTGATCCGTGGAAGACGGACTTGTTGTCGTTTGATTCGTCGAAGAATCAGAACCAGTCTTAGTGTCTTTTGACGACTGATCTGAAGCGCATGCTGTAAGCCCCATCATCATTGCGATTACTAAAAGCACTGCCAGTAATTTTTTCATAACTCTACCTCCATAATATATTTATTCTTTATCATTAACTCCATATTGCCAGGAGCAACAACCACAGTTTAACCTTTTACAGCACCAACCGTGATACCGCTAATAAAATACTTCTGTACAAAGGGATAAAGGAATATAATTGGTCCTGTTGCCAGTATGGCATTGGCCATCTTGACACTTTCGGTTGGAATATCAGCCATTGTAACATACTGTCCGGCAACAGAATTTTTCAATGCATCCATTTTATTGACCACTTCATATAAGGTATACTGCAGTGGCTTCACATCCACCTTTGAGCTTAAGAATAAGGAGGATTGATACCATTCGTTCCAGTAACCCATAGCTAAGAATAAGCCAATGGTGGCAAGGGCCGGTTTTAGCATAGGTAAGATCAGGGATGTGAAAATCCTCATATCACCGGCTCCGTCGATCTTCCCTGATTCTGTTATCTCATGCGGGATAGCTCTGACATAATTCTTCATCAGAATAATTAACCAAGGTGACATCAGTAAGGGTAAGAGGACTGCCAGATAGCTGTCCTTCAAATGATAGGTCTGAGTCATCAGCAGATAATACGGGGCAAGGC
The DNA here is from genome assembly GCA_029267975.1 of Clostridiales bacterium. Taxonomy (GTDB): domain Bacteria; phylum Bacillota; class Clostridia; order Lachnospirales; family Lachnospiraceae; genus Mobilitalea. Next base: position 5,114 of record JAJUHH010000014.1, on the reverse strand, counting down.
CTGCCGAAAAAAGTGTTGTGAAATATATGTAGAAGGAAATCACATTTCGGAAGGGGAAATCCTTTCTCTGCAATGCATAGCCTGTCATTGCTATGATTCCTAAGCCAAGAAAAGTTCCAATGGCCGTAAGGATCATCGTAAGCAGGTATGCTTTCCATATCCCCCCGCCCTTAACTACCATCTGATACGCCTGTAAAGTAAATTCCTTGGGTATGAGCTTAACACCTTCCGCCCTGATGACAGTTTCACTGGTAAAGGAGGTACCTACGATAAGTAAGAAGGGGAAGATACAAGCCAAAGCATAAACTGATAAGAGTACATATCCCAGACTTCTTATGATCTTGTCCGAAACACCGAGCTTCATTTTTGTTCCTTGTTCTATCATTACATTATTTGTCTTAGCCATGATTAACCTCCGCCCCATTAAAATAAGGAATAATCCGGTTCCAGCTTCTTAACAATAAAGTTCACAGTCATAACGATTACAAATCCGATCACGGATTGATACAGTCCAACTGCCGACGCTGTTGAGAAATTGAAATCCGACATAGTTGCCCGGTATACAAAGGTTTCAATAATATCCGTCGTACTATAGAGCAGTGAATTGGTACCGATGATATTGTAGAAGAGACCAAAATTACCTTTAACAATGCCGCCCAGGGAAAACAGCAGTAAGATAACAATCGTCTGTTTTAAGGAAGGCAAAATAACATAGAGAATTTTCTGAAAGGCATTGGCACCATCTACTCTGGCTGCTTCTATGGTTTCTGCATCAATGCCCATGATTGCTGCAAAATATACGATGGAGTTGTAACCTGTCTGCTGCCATAAATAAATAAGTACTAATAAGGGGGGCCATACATTGGCCAAGGAATATGGCTGCCACCTTTCCAGGCCAAGACTTGTCAAAACTGTATTTACAAAACCAGAATCATAATTCAGTATGTTATAGACAAGGATACCCACCAAAACCTGTGAAATGAAGTAGGGTAAAAACATCATGGTCTGTGATACCTTCTTAAATCTCTTACTCCGCAGCTCATTTAACAGGATCGCAACTGCAACTGCAAAGAAATTCCCCAATAGAATGAAGGCCACATTATATAGGATGGTATTTCGAGTCAGTGTAAACAATTTGCCTGAAGTAAACAAAAACTCAAAGTTCTTCAGACCGATAAATTTACTTCCGAAAATACCACTTCCATAATTAAACTTGACGAATGCTACATAAATGCCCGGCAACGGCATGTAACTAAATGCGAAAAAGAAAACGATTGCGGGCAGGCACATGAGGAGAAGTACTTTGTACTTAATTACCTTTTGGATAAGTGTCATTTTTTTTGATCGTTTCATTGTAACCTCGCTTTCAATTGTTGATGTATTTTTCTTTCTTGTCCTCCATACAACCAAACCTTTGAAACCGGTTTCATAAAATGCAGAAAAAAACATCTCATAACATTCTGTCTTAGCCAGGCATGTTCGTTTATGGTGGAAACAGCATAATAAATATATGTATATTCATAAATCGCATTCAAAAAACTTAAAACTATTTGAACATTTCCTACAATAGCTACAAATTGCCTATTAAACCATTTGTTAATATTACAGAATTTATGTCATTTGAAAGCGATTTCATATGAACATTATAACAACGAGCCTTCTGACTGTCAATATTTTTCCCGGAGATTTTAGACAAATATTTTGTAATATTTCCTGCGTGGAACTATTAAAGCAATAAAAAAGAACCTATTCCTGCGTAAACTGAGCTCCATTCATTGATGTCATCTATCTTATGGAGGCAGTTAGGGCACAGTAAATCGGTTCTTTCCACACTGCTCTATTCTATTGATCCAAGGTATTTATTATTTATTGCATAATATTCCTGCAGGATTCCCGAATTACCAGTTCGGGTGGAATCAATTGCAGCCTGGGTGGATTGTTCCCTTCTATTGCTGAGATTGCTGTTTCGACCAGGGTATCACCGAACAAGTCGTAATTATATCCGATACTGGTAAGCCTGGGGGTACAGGTATCCGCAATAAAGGTATTATCAAAGCTTACTACGGATATATCTTCCGGTATCCGATAGGAATGCTGCCGTATGGACTGTACGATACCAAGGGCTGTAAAGTCATTGATTGCAATCACTGCACTTGGTAACTCCAGATTACTGTCAAAGAGGTTATTCATGGCTTCATAACCGCATTCTAAGGAATAACCCTGGGTTTCAACAATATATTCCGCTTGAATTGGGATCCCATACTTACGCAAATTACTGCGATAACGTATCCGCTTGGCATAGGTGGAATTAACATCCTTTCTGCCACCCATAATGCAGATTTTGCGGTGTCCGTTGCTGATCAAATATTCCATCAGACGGTCCGTCGCCTGAGCTTCATCTATATTTACCTGATAGCAATCACTTCCATCCAGCTTACCGGTGATAACAACAGGAATCGAATCCGATATCTGATTCATTTTCTCCACATATTCTTCATCGGACACCAGCTCATCCACCTTACCACCCATGAGTATGAGGGCATCCACTCTTTGCTCAAACATTTTCTGCAGGTGGTATTCTTCCAGTTCCATATTGCTCATTGAATTACTCACCAGAAGAATATAACCCTTATTACTGGCCGCACGCTCACATTCCACTGCCATCATTGCAAAGAAAGGATTGCGGATATCAGGAACCAGCAGTCCGATTATCTTTGACTGCGTGCTGCTTAATCCACGAGCCATAGCATTCGGACGAAAGTCATATTTTTGAATTAGTTCTTCCACTCTCATTCTTTTTTCATCACTGACATTGGCATTTCCCGTCAATACACGTGATACTGTTGCCGGAGAAACACCTGCTTCCTCAGCAATGCGATATATGCTAACTCTCTCTTTTCCCATGGCATCTCCTGTAAAATATCAATTTTATCTCTTATTATAATAGGCGAAACCGATTTCTTCAAGATATTTTCTATTATTTGACTTCAGTTGATATTTTTTCATTTCCATTTTATTCTTGTTCATATATAATAAAAGAAATTCCTTTATCATTGGAGGCCGGTATTCCATGAAGAAAAAGTATCTATGCATCATCCTTTGCATCCTTACCCTATTCACAGCCTGCACAAGCAAAGTCAAGCTGCAGACCTTTCAAAATGTTCCTGCAGATTATGGCGCCGATCTGGTCAAAGATTATATCATTCCCAAGGATTCCGGCAACTATCCCGAAGGTTATCAGCTAAAGGAGCTTACACAGGAGGAGATGGAGGCGGATCTGGACGCAATGGTGAAGGGGATTGAAAGCAAGCACATTCATCCCTATCATAATATATCAAAGGAGAATTTCCATGCTGCCGTGAATCTCTTAAGGGCTCAGTTGGATGGGATGAATCTGGATCAATTTTATCATGAGCTCACACGCTTAGTTGCTCTTCTGGGGGAATCTCATTCCGGGGTATCTCTCACAAACACAGAAGATATTCCATATTATATCTTCCCATTTGGTATCCTGAACTTCGATCATAAATGGTATCTGGGTGCTGTAAGTAAAGAGTATGCAGATTATATTGGCTGGGAGATCGATGGGATCAATGGTTTTACCAAAGACGAAATAAGGGAGCAATTAGGCCGCTATATCTCCCATGATACCGAGGTTTGGCTGCAGGCGCAGCTGATGCAGACCATCGCTATCTGGAATACCCTGTACTATGCAGGCATTATTAATAACACCTCCTTAGAACTGGATTTATCAAAGGATGGCGAGCATAAAACCATCACCCTATCAGCCCTTGCTTTAAAGGATTTTAATCAGAAAACGGATGTGGCGATGATCGAATACAGAAAAGCCCTAACCTATCCGGTTGATGAATACTACAGCTATCAAAGGATAGGTGATATCCTCTTTATTCAATATAATCAATGTGCGGAAGACCCAAACCAGAGTATGAAAGACTTTGTGAAGGAGCTTGAACCCCTCTTAAAGGAAAGCAGGTACTGTGTGGTTGATCTGCGATATAATAGCGGAGGAAATGCAAGTATATTACAGCCCTTGATTACAAGCCTGAAAGCTTATAACAACAAGGGGAACAGGCTTTATACTTTTATCGGGCAAGATACCTTCTCCTCAGGTATCCTCAATGCCATCTCCCTGCAAAAGGAGGCCAAGGCCATTTTGATCGGCGGGGCTACCGGAGGCAGTGCTAATGGCTATGGGGAAGTCAGAAGCTTTCAATTACCCCATTCAGGCCTTTCGGTATTCTATTGCATTAAATATTTTGAACCCACAGACCTGGGAATCAATCCTCTTATGCCTGATATCACGGTGACCCATACCTTAACAGATTTCGTAAATGGTGTGGATCCTGAATTAAAAGCCCTGGAAGAACTCCTGCGCAATTCAGAGTGATGGAGCATATTAAAGTGATGGAGTATATTAAAGAGATGGAGTGTATTAAAGAGATGGAGTGTATGAATACTTTCATAGCATAAGAGAGTTCCAGTTCCAAGAAGTAGATGATATAATAAAAGAACGGAGAGTATAATACCATTTGAACGTATTATATTCTCCGTTTTTTATATGTTCCTGAAAGTTGTTTTCGCTGCTAAGCTCGATTACTGACGTTGCATTTCATTACTGTCTTACTACATTTCTCTCTTCATGACGCATGAAGGCAATAATATTCTTCTGAACCTCTTCCACAACTCTTTGTCTGGCCTCTACTGTCGCCCAGGCAATATGAGGTGTGATGATTAGCTTCTTACTATCTTGAATCTCATATAAGGGATTATCAGCCGCCATAGGTTCTACAGAAAGAACATCAAGCCCTGCACCACCGATGCGGTCTTCCTTTAAAGCCTGAGCAAGCGCTTTCTCATTCACAATGGGACCCCTGCCAAGATTAAGAAGAATTGCATCCTTTTTCATCATGCGAAGCTGGTCCTCACCAATCAGGTTAAGCGTCCTGTCATTCAAAGGAGCATGAATGGATACAACATCTGATTCCTTCAGCAGAGTATCCAGATCCACCTTCTGATATTCAGTGTTGTTATTCTGACCTGAGGTGGAGTAGTACAAAATATTACAGCCAAAGAGCCTTGCCACCTGGGCCACT